>JAHEGY010000133.1 GCA_024644875.1 Cyclobacteriaceae bacterium | reverse complement strand
CTGGTTTGTATGCATGGCAGGGCAATGAAAATTCTTCTGGCGTGGATAACGGGACATTCTGTTTCTGAAATGGACAAATTTGAGCACGAAAACCTTAGCTTATATGTCTTGAATTATAATGGTCAAGGTTTTGAGATAGAGAAAAGAAATGATGTAACCCACCTGAATGGATTTAAATCAACAATAGTTCCTACAGATTAAATGGATGCAAACTTCAGATAAGAAATCAACATTAGATAAAAAACCACCTTTCTTTAAGAACTGGAGGCAGATTTACCTTTTAGTTCTGGGTAACCTGATCGTTTTGATCATCCTTTTTTACTGGTTCACCATAAGTTTTTCATGAGTAGCATTGACCTGATTGTATTATTTGGAACGCTTGGATTCATAGTCTTATATGGCGCATGGAAAACAAGGGGGAGTAAAAATATTGAAGGCTACCTGCTTGGTGACAATAGCATGAAGTGGGGAACCATTGGTCTGTCAGTGATGGCCACACAAGCGAGTGCAATTACCTTTCTGTCAACACCGGGACAGGCCTATGAAGATGGGCTAAGGTTTGTCCAGAATTATTTCGGCCTTCCCATTGCACTGATAATAATCTCAGCTGTATTTATTCCTATATACTATAAATTGAAGGTATATACTGCATATGAATACCTGGAGAGCCGGTTTGATCTCAAAACAAGAATGCTGGGTGCATTTTTGTTTTTATTACAGAGAGGACTTGCTGCTGGCATTACAATTTATGCCCCTGCCATTATATTATCAACGATAATTGGCTGGGACCTCAGTTTTACAATATTACTGGTTGGAATTCTGGTAATCATTTATACTGTATCCGGCGGAACCAAAGCAGTCAGTCTTACTCAAAAATACCAGATGACCATAATTATGCTGGGGATGTTCATTGCATTTTTTCTAATTATAAGTTATATCCCCGAACAGGTCAGCTTTATGAATTCGGTAAAGATTGCCGGTAAGCTTGGCAAATTGAATGCAATTGATTTCTCAATTGATTTCAGTGAAAGATATACCTTCTGGTCGGGCATCACCGGCGGTTTAATTCTGGCGATGTCCTATTTTGGGACTGATCAATCGCAGGTACAGAGATATCTTGCAGGAAAGAGTATTACTGAAAGCCGGATGGGATTGATGTTCAATGCGGTTTTAAAGGTTCCGATGCAGTTTTTTATTCTTTTTGTCGGTGTGATGGTATTTGTTTTTTACCAGTTTATACAACCACCACTATACTTTAAACAGGTTGTTCTGGAAGATAAAATTATAAATACTGCTGAATACCAAAGCCTTCAGGAAAAGCATGACAATAATTTTTCAGATAAGAAGGAAACACTGCTCGATCTATCTAAGGCATACAATACAAATGATCAAATCGCGGTCGAAAAACTAACCGAAAGGGCTGTTGCTCTCAACGAAGAATCCAAAAGTCTAAAGAATGAGGTTAAAGATCTTATTACTTCAATAGATCCGGAAGCGGAAACGAAAGATTCGGATTATGTATTTATTACTTTTATTATGAACTATCTGCCTAAAGGGATTATCGGTTTACTAATAGCGGTTATTTTTTCAGCGGCCATGTCCTCTACGGCAAGTGAATTGAATGCACTGGCTTCCACAACTGTAATCGACTTTTATAAAAGGCTGGTCAGGCCAAAGGGAAGTGATCAGCATTACCTAATCATATCAAAAATCACAACAGCTATATGGGGACTGATCGCAATCATGTTTGCTTTCATTGCCAGGCAATCGGAGAATCTGATAGAGGCTGTAAATATTGTTGGTTCGATTTTTTATGGGACCATACTGGGGATTTTTCTTGTTGCTTTCTTTATAAAGTCAATTCGTGGCACTTCCATATTTATCGGGGCATTAATAGCTGAGATTTTTGTGATTGGCCTTCATATATTAACAACATTCGAAATTGTTGAGATTGGTTATTTGTGGTATAACGCTATCGGATGTGTATTGACAATTCTGATGAGTTGGATCATAGATAAGTTCTCTTTGAGGCCTGCTGGTTCAGGGAAATAAGGGATGATTCCGGTGATATAAGCTAGACCATATTTAGAAAAATCTCTATCCAGCCTTAAGAACCAGAATTATAGGAATAGAATCCGGTTAATTGCCATTTATCAACAAATAGCTAAAAGTATAAATAGGATGTAGTAACACTCCACGACAGCGGAACGTGCTGTCAATTAATACTTAGTCGGTCCCTGAATCATATATTACAAGAAAGAAAAAGAGGCCGTCAATTGGCGACCTCCTTAAATGTATTATAATCAAGAGTACTATCTCGATAATTATTTACAACTGGCAATGAGTTTATCATTCAGAGCCACGTAATCATCGTTATTAGCTTCCTGAGCCATTTTTTTGGATTCTTCCGCTGTAGCAACAGCAGCACTGCAATTGCCCATTTTATGCTGGATCTTGGCTTTCATATGGACTACCCAGAAACGGTTGTTGCCCAGCTCGATTGATTTGTTGATCCACTCCAATGCCTTACCCATTTCACGGTCAGTTTCATAATAGTAATTTGCTGCGGCCCAGTATTTTCCGGCATCACTCGAGGGATCCATGGCGCTCTTTATGCTCGCCATAACAGCTTCATCTGTGTTTACCTCGATTTTAGCACTAACTATTGTATTTTCCCAGGCTACCATCAAATAGGCATGGTCATTCCGGATCGAGTTTATGCCAATCATCAATGTTTCAACACTTATAGGCATTTTGTCAGATTTAACGGTTACCCTTAATGCATCTTTAGATTCATCATATTGTGCGGCACCCGGCTGATCTGCCACTGTATTGAGAATCAATGTCCATTCACTTTCTCCCGGAATGGTGAAAATGGAATATGAACCGGCATCAAGTTCCTTGCCTTCAATTTTCACATCTTCACTGAAGGTGATTTTGGTGGCCATATTAGCACCGGTTCTCCATAGTTTGCCATAAGGAACAAGATCACCAAATATTACCCTTTCTTTTACACTGGGTCTGGAATACACAATGGTTACATCTGTCAATCCAATGGTCTCTTTAACTTCAGATAAAGGACTGGGTGCCGGCATTCTAATTTGCTGGGCACTTAAACTAACAGATAAAATAAATGATAATAATATACTGAATGTCAATATATTATTGAATTTTTTAGCAATACTCATAGATGATAATTTATGTTTTAAATTTGAAATAACTTACTATATTAATACTAAATTTCTGTTTTTTAAGAATTGAGATCGGATATTTTGGTAATTCAGATAAAATGATCATTGATAAGGCATTTTATTTACGCAATGATGTTCTTCAGATAGGGCAGGAACTTTTAGGTACTATTCTGCACACAAGAGTTGATAATAAGATCACATCAGGGATAATTGTTGAAACGGAGGCCTATTGTGGCTCGATTGATCGGGCAAGCCATGCATATCCCGGCAAGTTGACCAACAGGAATAAGATCATGTTTGAGGCCGGGGGCAGGGCCTATATTTATCTCATTTATGGGATCCATTATTTATTTAATATTGTCACTAATAAATCTGATATGGCTGATGCCATTTTGATCAGGGCTGTCGAACCTGTATCCGGAGTGGAAACAATGATGCAAAGACGGGGGAAAAATTCAATGGAAAGAATAACTTCAGGTCCTGGAATATTAACAGAGGCAATGGGAATTGACAAAAGTTTTTATGGTGAAGATCTGACAGGTAATAGGGTGTGGTTGGAATATGCGCCTGGGAATTTTGAAAAAATTCAAATTGTCAAAACCACTAGGATTGGAGTTGATTATGCAGGTGATGATGCTAAATTACCCTGGAGATTTTATATCAAAGACAATCCCTGGATCAGTAAACCTTGAGGAATTCAAAATTCAAATTTGCAGATCTATGGGAAATTAAGGTTTTTTTGATGAATTTTGATTAATTAAAATATTTTTATCATGAAGCAGACAGGGCTTATATTTTTATGTTTCTTACTTTATTTATCAACTTCAAAATTTGCTAACAGTCAATCAGGGAAATATCAGGTTCTTGGTATAGGACCGAATGTCAATTCCACATTTGATGAACAGGCGCCTATTCTTAGCCCGGATGGGCAAACGCTTTATTTTACAATAGCAAAACATCCCTCTAACATGGGAGGCACAAAAGATCCCGGAGATATTTGGATCTCGAAAAAAGACAGTGCAGGCGCCTGGTCGCCTCCAATTAATCCAGGGCAACCACTAAACAGCAAACAATTTAATTCCATTATCGGTTTTTCAAATGATGGTAAAACGGTATACCTTGCTGGTCATTATTTGCCGGGGAATAAAAGGGCCAAGTCAAGAGGAATCTCAATTTCACATTATAACAGTAAAAAATGGACTTTTCCTGAACCTGTGGATATACCTTATTTTAATAATTATTCAAATGAGCAAAGTGGATGTTTATCCTATGACGGAAACATTATGCTGCATTCTATAGAAACCTATGGCACAAGAGGTGCCGAAGATATATACGTGAGTTTTCGTAAAACTGACGGATCATGGACTGATGTGAAGAACCTTGGCTCTGTTATAAATACTGAATATCAGGAGAAAACCCCATTTTTGTCCGCGGATAATCGAACCCTGATATTTTCCAGCAATGGGCTTGGTGGACTGGGCAGCATGGATCTATTTATGAGTAAAAGACTTGATGATTCCTGGAAAAATTGGTCGAAACCTGTTAATCTCGGTCAGCCCATCAATACGAATGGGCGAGAATTGTTCTATTTTGTCGTTCCCGGAAGCGATGAAGTAATATTTTGTTCAACACAGAATAGTGACGGATATGGCGATATTAAATATTTCAAGTTGTTGCCTGAGGATGTTATTGTACCAGTTGAAGAAGCTATTCTGGCAGAGGATGAAATTATACAGGAATCAATTGTTGAAAAGAATATAATAGTACTCCAGGGGAAAGTGTTTAATGCAACAAATAACGAACCTTTACCCGCCTCGATATCTGTCTATATGAATGGTGAGAAAGAAATTGCATCTACTGACACTGAAGCCGGCTCGGGAGAATTTCAAATAAATATAGAATCAGAAGAGGATTTTATGATCAGGGTTGGAGCAAAAGGATTCATGAATGTAGAAGAATCAGTGGTTAGTTCAGAATATGAACAGAATCTCGTGCTGAAGAATTACTATCTTGAACCTCTTGAGGTTGGGAAAATATTTAAGTTAAATAATGTATTATTTCATCGTGCCTCGGCAAACCTTATCGATAGTTCCTATGTTGAACTGGATGTTGTATGCCGGATGATGGAGGACAATCCTGAAATTATGATTGAATTGAGTGGGCATACAGATAATGTAGGAAATGCCAGGAAAAATGTTGCTCTGTCCCAGGAACGTGTGGATGTTGTGAAGAATTACCTGGTCGAGAAAGGCATCGATGAGGGCAGGATCCAGGGTAAAGGGCATGGAGGTTCTCAGCCTATTGCAAGTAACAAATCGGAAGAAACAAGAAGGTTGAACAGAAGAGTGGAATTTAAAATAGTAGAGAATCAATCGCCCTGACCCAGTGAGACGTTCTAAGATTATATTTCTAATCATTGCAGTAGTCTTTCTTATGATCGTAATGTTTTTTATTTATGACTTTTCAAGAAAGACCACATTTCCAGGCAGCGCTAAGGACGAAATTAAAACTGAGGAATCTGATCTGGACAAATAGTTGTATATTCTGTAAAACATTAATAATTGAGTAAAAAGAAGCATATAAAGAAGAACAGCAATCCTATTGATAGCGATACGATAACTGACATTCCTGGAACAATCAGCTTTCCTCATCACGTGGGAAGTGCTGTGGTCAAGCCTGAAGATAAAGGCAAAATAAAAGGAAGGGCGATGATGGCCATGAGGGATCAGACACAAAGAGAGATGACGCAACTGTATGAACAGATGCAAGTGCTGGTCAGGCAGGCAGAAGAAATTAAAAACAGGGTAGAGGTGTCCGAAAAGATCTATCTTTCAACTATCAATTTTGAACCGGTAATAAATCATATATATTATCTGTATGAGAAAGAAGAAGGAACAAATATTCTATCCATGATCAGCCCGGAAGAATGGGGTAAAAATATCCCTTTTAAAAAATACCTGGCTAAAATTAAACTTTTATCCGATCATACCTGGGATGTTCTGGAAAAAGGAAAAGAATAAAAACTTCTAATACCCGCCTCTGAGACCGTTCAAGAACCGGTTAATTATGTTCTCAGCAAATTCTTTTAGTTCAGCTTTTGAGCGAATGTCAAATTTTCTGGATAGTAACATTTGAGAAAGTCCATGCAAGAATGAGAAAACGATTGTTGTCCCTTCAATAACCGGCATTCTCTGGATCCGGTTATCGCTGATCGATTTCAAAATGATATCACGAAGATATATGTAAATCTTATCCTCACTGACCTTTTCCTTATTATCGAATAATAGTTGATATTTTTCAGGATTAGATATGGCAAATTCGATCCAGCTGTTTGACATATTTTTCAATCGGCCGAAATGATCCTTTATAAAGCTGTATTCTTCCAGTTTTTTGATGAAATCATTTACAGAATTTTCTCTTAGACTATTGATGATTTCATTCTTATCCTTAAAATACAGGTAAATTGTTGCCGGGCTGTATTCAATTTTATCCGCAATTTTTCTAATCGAAATGTTTTGAAGCCCCCCCTTAATAAAAAGTGCATTGGCTGTGTCGAGAATGAGCTTTTGCATTTTTGCCCTTTCTCTTTTTTTACGTTCAGAGATTCCCATCCTACAGAGTTAACAAACTAAACACCGTTAAAAAAATAAATATAAGGGAATTTCTAATAAGTAAAAAACCTGAGCAGGAAATGATTATTAGATTTTGCAGTATTCTGGACTGGTTCAATGGCCATTATCCTGCTTGAATTGTAAATTTTAGAAAATTCTGTTTTAGTTATCCTTGTCCGTTTTTTACTATAGGACTGTTTATAGTATTGAAGACGACCGGATTTGTTTACCTCTATACTGTATGTTTCTTTATACATTACAGAGACAGGAGAGGGGACATATGTAATGCCCCCATATCTTGTTCTATCCTTATCAGTTTCTAGCATAACACATTTTGATAAGTTTCCCTAAAATTTTCATACACCATCCTGTCCTGGATGTTTTGATATTCATTAAACATTATTTGCGCCGATACAGGTACATAATCAAATTTGTTTTTGAATTCCTGAATTTTCAGGTGAATCTGTTGAATGCAATAGTTCGCTTCATCAATCCTCTTACACTTTTTAGGCTTCAGAAGATTGTGCTTAACAAACTTTCTAAACTCTTTTTCCACCGTTTTCTCAATATTTGCAGAATTCATTTTAGTGTAATTTTACACATATATATAATTCAAATATAACTAAAATAGATAATAAAACAAATATATGCATAATTTATTTGTGTAAAAATGCACATAATTTATATAAAATTAATACCTGTTTGTCAGAATGAGAGTTCTTCTGTTATGTTCTAAGGCTTCAGTGGCCTGGGCAAGGACTGATTTAAAATATGCATCATCAGCGGGAAGGCTTTTAAATTATTATATGGCTTATTGATCCATAAAGTGATAATAAAACCGCAATTAGTCTGAAAGTGGGAAATCCGCATGCCTTCAGAAACGATCTGTTTAAAATATTGACGGGTTAAACAAATGAAGGGGGATAATATAATATCATTTGTTCGAATCAGCTGGAGTTAAAATATATTAAGGGTATTTAATGTAGTACTTGAATTGAATACTTATAAGTTGCTATAAAATAGGAATATATATAAATACTTAAATATCCCCTACCCTGCAGGGGGGGCTGTAATTAGTTGAAAATGAAGATTAAAGAGAGTTTTTCGTGATGTAATAGCGGTAAGCGATTATCAATTTATCGATCCTGGAAATCTTGGTAAGATCTCTTTTGCTGTATTTTGGCAGGACAATCCTGTTTAGCCTCGCTAAGGTTCTAAATACTTTTCTTTTCAATACCTGCATTTAAAAAATTTAGTCCGTAATTAAGTACTTCAAAAAATTCCTCACTAATTTATAGGATTCTATACGGTATTTAGCGACTGATGATATTTGTCCCACCTTGATGGTTATCGCCTTCTCAGGCATAGCTGAAAAAGTATCTTCATCCGTCCAGTCATCACCAACGGCAAAAATGAAATCATATTTATCTTTCATGAGCCATTTATCAGCTGCATAACCCTTATTCACTTCTGAGTTCTTTATTTCAACCACCTTATCACCTTCCATGACCGTTAGATTTTTATTGGAGGCCATATATCTTAGATGGCTGGCCAGTTCACGTGTTCTTAATTCACCCAGTCCGGTTTCAACTTTCCGGTAATGCCATACCAGGGAATAATCCTTTTCCTCCACGAAAGATCCGGGTGTGCGGTCTACATAGGATTCAAAAATGGGTCGAAACTCATCTTTCCAATCATTTCTCATATGGAAAATCGTATTCCATTTTTTTCCTTGTTCTTTGAGCCAGACACCATGTTCGGCAATTATATCAATATCGAGTTTGCCAAGCCAGTCCTCAAGTGTTTGCCGGTCCCTGCCACTTATTATAACTATTTTATTCCTTTTATCATTTGCAAGTTTCTCGAGTATTTCCAGGAGCTCTGCATCGGGTTTTGCTTTTGATGGCAGGTCATGAAAACCTGTCAGGGTGCCATCATAATCGAGAAATAGAATCCGCTTTTTGGCCTTATCATATTGATCTTTAAAAACTTTCATCACATTTTTATCCACAATTTTAGTGGCAAATGACTTCTGGGTCTCTATAACCTCATTAAGCTTATCCATAAAGATCTTGACCCAGTGATGAATATTATACCTCTTTAAAGATTCCTGCATGACGCTGATATGTGCCTTTTGATCATCAGGAGGCATTGTCAGGGCCGTATAAATAGCCTCAACTATTTGATTTATGTCATTTGGGTTTATGAGAATAGCATCTGATAGCTCTTTTGCAGAGCCAGCCATTTCACTGAGAATCAGTACACCCCGCTGGTCGAGTTTACTGGCTATATATTCCTTACATACAAGATTCATCCCATCCCTCATCGGTGTTACCAATGCAACGTCCGCCATTCTGTAGAAAGCCGATAGGGAATGAAGCGAAAATGACCTGTAGAAATAATGAATAGGGGTCCAGTGAATGGTCCCTAGTTTGCCATTAATCTTGCCGACCAGGAGATCTATTTCTTCTTTTAACCTTTTGTATTCACCCACATTATCCCTGGATGGAACTACAATTAAAATCAGGGATACCAGACCGAGGAATTCAGGATGATCTTCAAAAAACAAATCAAAAGCCATCAATCGCTGAGGTATGCCTTTGGAATAATCCAGCCTGTCAATAGAGACCATCAATTTTTGCTTGCCAATAGAGGTTCTGTAATCCACTTCCCGCTTCAGGGTCTCTGGTGAGGATGCCGCATCACTGTATTTTTGATAATCTATCCCCATTGGGAAAGAATCTACCTCAACATGTCTCGAATCAATATTTATCACACCTTTTGTACTGGGAATGGCTGCAATACGACTTACTGAACTTAGAAAGTGTCGCATATCATCATACGTATGGAAGCCGATCAAGTCGGCTCCAAGCATCCCAAACAATATTTCCCTGCGCCAAGGGAGTAAGCGGAAAGCTTCATACGACGGAAATGGAATGTGCTGAAAAAAGCCAATTCTGATTTCTGGAAGTCTTTTTCTTACCATTTCTGGTAGCAACAATAGTTGGTAATCATGAATCCATATGATATCCCCGGGTTCAGCGACCTCTACTATGGAATCACAAAATCTTTGATTAGCCTTCCTGTAGGCATCGAATAAACTCTGATCATATATGGCAAATTGATTAAAATAATGAAAAAGTGGCCATATTGTTGCATTACTAAATCCCTCATAGAACATTTCAATTTCAGAATCCGTGAAGAAAACCGGAACCATGTTCTCATCCTTCAGATCTCTGCTGACATCATTCTTATCCTTGTTCTTATCTAGAACAATGCCAGGCCAGCCAATCCAGACATTTTTCCCCTGTTTGTATACGGAACTTAAGCCAGTGGCTAATCCACCTTCACTTGTTTTATAGATCAGCTCGCCATTGGCCTTTTCAATCTTTATGGGTAATCGGTTGGAAACTATGATTATATTGGACATAAAAATATTGATTGCAAATAATTATATAATTTACTAAATACTAGCCTTGGTTAAAAGCCCTTAACTTAATTTGTGTAAGTTTTCGTTTTGTGTCCAGCGAAAAATCACTTTTAAGCATCCAGTCATAGTAGGAGGGTTCAGCATTAAATACATCAATTACTTTTTTACCTTTGTGTTTTCCGAAATTGAAAATTTCCTCTCCTTCATCGTTATAAACAACCCGGCCGGCCAGGTCAACCATTCTTCGATTGGTCAAATTGTGGATTTGTCCCATGTCATTTTCAATTATTCCGACTTTCTTGCCTTGGAGGTCTATAACTTCCATGTTTTCATAACGCCGGATCTGTTCTTCAAATACGTCTATTGTTGCCTGAGTATCAGCAAGTGCACTATGGGCATCCTGAAGATCTTTGTTGCAATAAAATTTATAGGCTGCAGTGAGGTTTCTTTTTTCCATCATATGAAAAATTTTCTGCGCATCCAGGAGTTTCTTATTGCTTAAATCAAAATCGATTCCTGCACGAAGAAATTCTTCCACCAATAGGGGAACATCAAATTTAAGGATATTGAACCCTGCCATATCTGAACCTTCAAAAAACTGGGCCAGTTCCTTTGCGAGATGTTTGAAATTCGGTTCATTTTTAACATCCTCATCATAAATACCATGTATCAGACTGGCTTCTTTTGGAATTGGTATTTCCGGATTGACCCTATGGACTTTTTCAATCCTGGAGCCATCAGTAAGTATTTTAACAGCTGCTATTTCTACAATTTTATCTTTTGATATATTGATTCCGGTTGTTTCAAGATCAAAGAATATCAGTGGATTTCTTAATTTTAAATACATGATATGATTATGGTAATTGTTGGGTTATTTTTTTTATAAAATCAGAATAGTTCATTTCGCCAAAGTTACCTGAACTCATAAACAAAAGCACGGTATCTGGTTGAATGTTATCCAATATGATGTTTTCCAGGTTTTGTTTTGAACGAATAATCGTTAATTTATTATTGTTAAAACCAGTTTTAATAGCTTCATCACTAAGAGGCGGCATTTTTTTTATTTTAAGCGTATGATCATTTACGAAAACCATATTCATGCCTTCCGGGGGAAAACTATTCCTGTATTCACCCAGAAAGTCCTTATTCAAACTGCTATAGGTATGCAGTTCAAAACAGGAAATGATTTTCTTTTCAGGGTAAAGCTCATGGACAGCTTCAACCGTAGATTTCAATTTTGATGGTGAATGTGCGAAATCCTTATAGACAACAATTCTCTTATCATCGAATAACTTTTCAAGCCGGTTGGCAGCGCCATCAAATGATTTCAGTGCTTTAAATATATCCTCTTCCGGCAAACCCAGCAGCTTCAAAACCTCCATGGCGCCCGCGAGGTTCTGCATATTATGTTTACCAAAAAGTCTCAGCCCGGTTTCAGATACTTCATTTTTCAAATAATACTGACCATCTTTCACAGTATAGTTCGGAGTATTGTATGGAATCTTCCTGAATTTATTTTTTTTATCTTGTAAAAGGTCCTTAATTACAGGATCCTCCTCAAAATATACAAGGCAGCCATCATCCGGGGTGTTATCAATAAATCTGGAAAATTGGTCGATATATTCATCCCTGGAAGGAAATGCATTAATATGATCCCATGCTATACCGCTAATAAGGCCTATATTATGATTGTATCTTATAAATTTGGGGGTTCTATCCAGGGCTGAAGACAGGTATTCATCACCTTCAAGAACAATAATTGGAGCTCCATTCAGCTTAACCATGTTGCTGAATCCTTCTATGCCGGCGCCAACCAGGTAATCAAATTCTTTACCTGCATAGCGCAGGACATGCATTATAATAGAAGTAATGGTGGTTTTTCCATGCGAGCCTGCAATCACTACTCTTTTTGCATTTTTAGAAGATTCATATACGAAATCCGGAAAGGAATATATTCGAATGCCGAGGTCGATGGCTCTTTTTAATTCTGGATTATCGATCCTGGCATGC
>JAHEGY010000221.1 GCA_024644875.1 Cyclobacteriaceae bacterium | reverse complement strand
AGCATATCTTGCCAACCATTCATATTGACTACCAATTCCTTGGTTTTTAGTTATATTATAATATGCTTTTGTGATATCTTTATCTTCTTTTATGTCAGAAACATTAATTAGAATTAAGTCTAGAATAGTACATTTAGTCGATGATAAGTTTCGGATTTCATCAGTTATGGAACGTATAGCATTTAATTCAAAAATTTGTGATTTTCTATTATCTTTCAGATAATGTGGTTGAATGATTAAATCTTTTGTTGATAATTGAAGTAAACGAAAAGTAGAATCCCAACCTCCTGTCCAAAGTAAATTGACTATGACCTTTTTGCCTTTGTTTTGAATTTTTATCATGATATCACTCTTTTTGATTTTGTTTCTTATAGTATCCTTTCAACAATAAATGATTACTAAAATGTTTAGTTTATTTCAAGATTGATAATTTATCAAATTTTGACCTTAATTCAATCACAATCATTACACAAAAATTTAGTCCAACATTAACCTGCAGATGTTAAATTCTGTATTACATTATAAATCTGGATGCATTTGAAAAAAAAATTTGTGATTGTTTTCAGTAATTAAAGAATATCGCTATTAAAAAATGTTATTAATTTAAACAAAAAACCCTCTTAGAGTTAACTGAGAGGGTTTTTCGCGGTCTGGACGAGACTCGAACTCGCGACCTCCTGCGTGACAGGCAGGCATTCTAACCAAACTGAACTACCAGACCAGTTCTTTACAAAATGTGCCGGCTAAACAATCAAGAATCCATGTAATTCAACCGCCGGTTAACCATATTGCGCATGCAAAAATAGACCGATGATCGGTTTTATCCAAAACTAATTATAAATAATTTTAAAATGTGTTAATTATCTCGTATACTTACTTTTTAAACGATTATTTTATAATAATACCCTATACTTATATTATTATTTTAACTTTGTTTCAAACCTAGTCAGTAATGTATTATGCATCTTGAATTTGAAACGCCCATTGAAGAACTGGAGCACAAAATTGAAGAAATGAAACACCTGGCCCATGGGTCAGGCGTGGAAGTGGACAAAGCAGTCAAAGCGCTTGAGATAAAGCTGGAAAGCCTGAAAAAGGAGATCTTCGAGAACCTCACCCGTTGGCAACGTGTTCAATTGGCCAGACATCCGGAAAGACCCTATACCCTTGACTATATTTATGAGATCACGGATGATTTTATTGAAATGCATGGGGACCGTATGGTGAAAGATGATAAGGCAATGATCGGTGGTTTTGGAAATATTGACGGGAAAACCATTCTCTTCATCGGACAGCAGAAAGGGAGAAATACAAAACAACGCCAGGCGAGAAATTTCGGGATGGCCAACCCAGATGGATACAGAAAGGCGCTCCGTCTGATGAAACTGGCTGAGAAATTTAACAAGCCCATCGTGGCACTGATCGATACACCTGGGGCATACCCGGGCATTGATGCAGAGGCTAGAGGGCAGGCAGAGGCTATCGCACGGAATATGCGGGAAATGTTCATGCTTAAAGTACCTGTCATCTGCATTATCATAGGTGAAGGGGCATCAGGAGGCGCCATTGGTATTGCCATAGGGGACAGGGTGATCATGATGGAGAACACATGGTATTCGGTTATCTCCCCAGAATCCTGCAGTTCCATTTTGTGGCGTAGCTGGGATTATAAAGAAGAGGCTGCTGAAGCCTTAAAGCTGACAGCAGAAGATATGCTTGAATTCGGGTTGATAGATTCTATTCTTGAGGAACCATTGGGAGGGGCTCATAAAGATCTGAAAGGCACTTCTGTCATTCTAAAAAATGCAATTCTTAAGGAAATAGCAGCTCTGGAAAAAATAACTCCTGATGAGCGAATCAAAAAACGGATTGACAAATTCTCTAAAATGGGTGTTTTTAAGGAGTAACAAGGAATAAATTTATATATATGGCCATGAGTTCCCAATGATCTATTCAGGAGTTTATGGCCTTTTTATTTGAGATAATATGAAGCTACATGTCATTCATACAGGATATTTTAAACTGGACGGGGGAGCCATGTTTGGAGTAGTCCCAAAATCTATATGGAATAATCTGAATCCGGCTGATGAAAACAATATGTGTACCTGGGCAATGCGATGTCTGCTGATCGAGGATAAAGATCAATTAATATTGATTGATACTGGTATAGGGGATAAGCAATCGGAGAAGTTTTTCAGCTATTACCACCTCCATGGATCCTACGACCTCTTAAGTTCTATACGGGAAAGCGGCTTCACTCCTGAAGACATTACGGATGTTTTTTTCACGCACCTCCATTTTGATCATTGTGGTGGTGCTGTAAAACGAAATCCTGAGGATCCTGAGGAGTATGAACTGGTTTTTAGAAAGGCCAGGTACTGGACGAATAAAAATCATCTGAAATGGGCCATTAAACCGAATCCAAGGGAAAAAGCAAGTTTCCTGAAAGAAAATATCCTGCCAATCGAGGAGCATGGGAAATTGAACCTTGTCGGATCTAATAATCCATTTTCACAACAATTCGATATAGATTATGTGTATGGCCATACAGAAAGTCAAATGTTACCCAAGATCAATTACAAGGGTAAAACCATCGTTTTCGCAGCGGATCTTATTCCATCTGCTGCTCATATCCCCCTGCCATATGTTATGAGTTATGATACCAGACCCTTATTGACCTTACAGGAAAAGGAATCATTCCTGAAGCAGGCCGCCCGGAAAAACTATATTCTGTTTTTTGAACATGATCCCCATATAGAATGTGCTATGGTACATAATACAGAAAAAGGGATCAGGATCGAGAATACATTTTCATTATCAGAAGTATTATAAATGAAGATTGGTGTCGCATTATCAGGAGGTGGATCCCGGGGTATCGCTCATGTCGGGATCCTGAAAGCGCTGGAAGAGTTTGGAATTCATCCTGGTATTATATCGGGAACCAGTGCCGGTGCGATTATAGGGGCATTGTATGCCTATGGATATAAACCAGATGAGCTCCTGGAGATAATTATGAAAACCAGGCTCTTAAAGATCCTGAGACCAGCATTTACAAGATCAGGTTTACTTACCCTGGAAAAAACATACGACTTCTTTAATTCATTGCTTCCGACGGATTCCTTTGATTCACTGAAAATTCCAATGTATGTCTGTGCCACAAATGTTAAAAACGGGCACTCAACATTTTTCTCATCCGGATCACTGATCAGGTCTGTAATGGCCTCTTCAGCCATTCCCGTGATATTTTCTCCAGTTGAAATAGATGGCAATCATTATATTGATGGGGGCATTACCAACAACATGCCTGTTGATCCGCTCATAGGACATTGCGATAAGATTATCGGTATGCATTGTAATCCGGTGGATAAGGAATATGATACGGGGAATATGAAGGAACTTTTGGAAAGAACATTTTTGCTTACCATTAATGGAAATGTGGAAAACAGGAAAAAAAATTGCGACCTCTTTCTGGAACCCTATGATTTGAGAAAATACGGCGCTTTTGATTTTGCAAAATCCAAGGAGATATTCGATAAAGGTTACGAATATGCACTGAGAAACGAAGGGATGATAAAAGCGATTGGGAATGGCTATTTTAACGATTAGGAAAGTGTTTATACTTTGTTATTTGTGAACCGATCAATTTGCCAAATGAACAACGGACTGACCGTTCTCTAAATTATTCGAAATTAACCCGGACGCTTAACCGGGTCGTTAATGTCATGATCTGTAGTCCCTGAGTATGATAAAAACGTCCGATAATGTATTTTATCGTTCCTGACAGGTTTTCTTCAGTAGTCGTTTCGCCTTCCCATTCTGTCTGGTCAAAACTGTGTGTGAACTTTATGGCATTGGTTC
>JAHEGY010000220.1 GCA_024644875.1 Cyclobacteriaceae bacterium | reverse complement strand
ATAACCTTCTCTTAAATAATTGATGACATGAATTCGTAATTTTAAGGGCAGCCATCTTAGTTAAATACAATCGAAAATTAAAATCTTTAATCTTCAAATATAGGAAGAATATAATTCATAATCAATATATAATCTGCACCTTTTTGTCAAAAAATGACATTTCTCTTTTGCTGGGGACAGATTACGATAAACTAAATGATTAACTATAGTTTCCACTACTTAAACAATCTTTAAATAATACAATATCAACATGGTATAATTAAATAAATATTGTGCTGAATGTAACAAAAATTTGAATATAAGTCAATAAATATTTTTTTCTTTTTTTTAAATATTAGTCGAAATTCATTAGATTGGGGGTAGAAGATTATTTTTTGGGCACTAAACTTGTGATGTGGAATATAATATTTCGAACGGCCTCGAACTGGACGATAATTCCTCGATTGCCGTAATAGGAGGAGGGCCTGCCGGTAGTTTTTTTACTTATTTTGCCCTTGATTTTGCACAACGGGTAGGTATCGACATAAACATTGATATTTACGAGGCCAAAGACTTTACTTGTGCGGGACCATCTGGCTGTAACCATTGTGGCGGAATCGTATCTGAATCGTTGATACAAATGCTTTCAACTGAAGGGATCGTACTTCCAGCGAATGTCATTCAGAAAGGGATTGAGACCTATACGCTTCATCTTGAATCAGGTACGACGGTTATTGAAATGCCACTCCACGAGCAAAGAATTGCTGCAGTATACCGTGGATTTGGGCCAAAGGGTGCTCACGAAGATGACCAGGAAAGTTTTGACAATTATCTACTGCAATTATGTGAACAAAAAGGGGCACAATTATTTATTGATAAAGTTACTAATCTAAGCAGGACTGCGGATGGGATATTCCTTAAATCATTAAAACATGGTGAAAAACAATACGACCTGGTAGTCGGAGCTGCCGGCTTAAATCCAAAAACTTTAAAGCTATTCAAAGGTATCTGTCCGTCTTACCTTTCCCCGGAAACTACAAAAACGCATATCTGTGAATTTTATCTGGATCCTGAGGTGGTAAATGAATATTTTGGGAACTCAATGCATGTTTTTCTATTGGATGTGCCTAACATCAAATTCGGAGCCTTAATACCTAAAGGACACTATGTTACGCTTGTTCTACTTGGGAGCAACATCAATAGGGATATCGTTAAAAGTTTCCTGGATACAAAAGAAGTAAGACAATGTTTCCCGCCTGATATAGACCTCGAAAAGATCATACCTTGTTTCTGTTTTCCAACTATCAATATTAAAGCTGCAAAATCAGCTTATAGTGATCGGGTGATCATGATCGGAGATTCATCATCCTCCAAACTATATAAAAATGGAATCGGTTCAGCTTATATCACCGCAAAAGCTGCAGCAAAAACCGCTGTTTTTGAAGGTATTTCTGAAAAGGATTTCAAAAAATCTTATCAAAAAGTTTGTAATGAACTAAATTTAGATAACAATATCGGTAAAGGGATTTTTGCTCTGACCACCATCATCCAGAAATCCCCCTTGCTTAAGAAAGGCCTGCATAGAATGGTAGTGAAGGAACAAAGCCAGGACAGTGAAAAACGACGTATGAGTTCCATCCTATGGGATACTTTCACAGGAAGTGCTCCTTATACAGATATCCTCAAAAGAGGCCTCAATCCTCTGGTGGGATCTAAATTAATTCTGAACACAATCAAAGGAACAATTAAATAAAACAGGACGTAAAATGGGAAGAACTACATTAGGCCGGCATTATAAAGATGGGGAAACTGTAATTAAACAGGGAACAGTTGGTGATTGCGTATATGTTATCCAGAAGGGGAAAGTAGACGTGATCATTGAAAATGGCAGCAATGACAAAAAGGTCGCAGAACTTGGTGAAAAGGAATTTTTTGGAGAAATGGCTTTATTTGAGAAAGATGTACGATCATGCACCGTTCGTGCTGCAGGAGACGCTCATATTCTTACACTGGACAAAAAGAACTTTTATAAAACCATTCAGAAGGATCCTTCCATAGCATTCAGACTATTGGAACGAATGTCTTCAAGATTACGGGAAATGAATAAACTTACTTCATTCTAGTTTGCGAAAAAATAAGTTCAAATCCCTTTTTCATCTCTTAACTTTTCAATTCTATCTGCTTGAGCAGATTGGTGAAGATGATGTGATGGAATGGGAGAAAGGTATACCAATATAAATTGCCCCAGACACCTTTTGTATGATAATAAGCCGTGGTTGTTAATTTTCTCTTTCCGTTTTCCTCATTTACCATAAACTCCAACCAGGCCTTCCCAGGCAATTTCATTTCCGCTCGTAATAACAATTTATTATTTTCAATAATTTCCTCTACCCTCCAGAAATCGATGACATCATTCAATCTAAGTGTACTGGCACTTCTTCGCCCTCTGGATATTCCAACACCCAGCAACAGTCGATCCATCAAGCCTCTTATCTTCCACATCCAATTATTTCGAAGCCAACCTCCATCTCCACCAATTTTACAAAATGATCGAAACAACCCTTCCTTGGATCTATCAGTCATTCTGGAGTAGGAGCTTATAAATTTAGGTTTTGTTTTCAGATCACTTAATTTTACTGCCAGTTCGTGCTCGCGGGGATACTCATCTGACCACCTTGTAAGGACATCATCGTGCTCTTCTTTCGACATCGCCCTTAATATGGATTCTTTGAACTTAAGGGGTGTATAGAACGATTTGATGTGATCCATCTTGTTTTGACATACCATCTCAAAACGTCCTCTGATGATCATGGAGCGAATGATTGATTCAGGCAAGGGGGTAACCAGGCTGGCAAAATAGGAGTAAAATTTAGGATAGGAAACAAAGGTTCTTATATATATCTTTTTTCTATGCAGAAGTTCTGAAAAAACTTTAAACATCTCCTCATAGGTTAGGACCTCATCACCACACACATCATATTCGTTTCCTATAGCCTCCTCTGTTTCAAGAACTCCCACCAACACATGCATCAAACTCCGGAGGCTGATCGGTTGCACTTTGTTTTTGGACCATTTAGGTAAAAGTATAACTGGAGATTTCTTGATGAGGTTCTTTAACAATTCATAAAAGGCACTTCCTGAGCCAATGATCGTGGCAACACGCAACTGAGTGGTAGGGATGGTACTCTTTTTGAATTCCTTTGCGATCTGGCTGATTTTTGATTGAATAGAGTCATTCAAAGAGGATAAATCTATTATGGTACTCAAAAGAATAATTCTCTTGATACCCGCTTCATCAGCGACCTCACGAAAATTTTTGGCGGCAATGAAGTCAGTAGTCCTGTATTTCTTATACCCGATAAATGAAGGGTGAATAAGATAGTATGCTGTATGTACCCCGGTGAGTGCTTTCTTGAGCTGCTCACTTTTTAGAGCATCAGCAACTACTGTTTCAGCTTCCGGCCACCTCTCCTCACACTCCCCGGTAGCAACCCTTGCCATAACCCTTACCCTGTATCCTCTTGCCAGAAGTTCCGGTACAAGCCTTCCCCCAATGTAGCCTGTTGCCCCGGTAACCATTATGGTTCCTAATTCAGGTTTCGGAGTGGTCGTTAAATCAGAACATAGTAGGTTGCTTTTTTCCCAACTCATTTCCTTGTCAATACACTATCTTATACTTATACTAAAAATGGTCACATAATGTTTAAAACCATTTATAATTGAAGCACTGATTAACTTTTAAAAATTGTACTAATATAAAGCATTTATTTAAGTTTCAGAGGCCTGCAGGAAATTGATTTAACACTAACCAAAAAGGATTTTTTCCAACTTGTGATTCTTTCATGGATATAACGGTATTGAAGATTTATCCTAAACTATTTATCGCTAAATGTGGCATTATTCTAAGGTTGTAATAACTTGAATTCTTCATTAAAAAAAA
>JAHEGY010000132.1 GCA_024644875.1 Cyclobacteriaceae bacterium | reverse complement strand
AAATCTAGGGAAATATTCTAAAGGTTCTATTTTCGCTAACGATCTTGTACTATGTGTTGGGTCATTTTGTTAATCAATATAGTATTTTAAGGGAGACAAATCCAGAATAGATCGAAATATTCTGATGAACAATCTATAAATACTTCTCAGCGGATTTCGATGTTATTTTTAAATCTCCTGGAGCATCAATTTCCTAATGATAATTGTGTTCACAATAAAAAATGCATCAAACGCTCAGAAAAAACCAGCGAATCCATAGGCGATTAATTAGGAAATTCAAAGGTCGATGGTTAAAAGACTTGAGAGCGGTACATTGGCCAGCTTTTCGTATATTATGGATGTGGTGATGTGTGCTTTGTAAATTCAGAAGGTATCAGAAGATATTGAAATTCCTATACGCATAGGCATACACTTGGGTGAGGTAATCTTTGAGAAAAAAGATGTATTAGGAGATGGCGTAAATATAGCTTCCAGGATTCACAGCCTCAATGAATGGAAAGAGGAAAAAGTAATCCGATAAGGATTCGAACCTGCATACGGAAACAAACATTAAAACACTGAATACGCCGTTTAATCAAATATTTATTACAGTATAAAACATAATAAAACGGCAAAACCCGTTGCAATATCGTTGCAATTTCTTTAAATTATTATTTATCTTGATACAATTGAAAATGTCAACAACTACATTTTTTTTGGGAGATGGGCGAAAGAAAACTTCACAGTATGTCATTTATAGAATTAATTACATAATTCTTTTAGAAAAGTAGATCCAAGGATTTGGTATTATTTTGGCGAACAAATTGGGAAATACATATGATTGAACCAATGAAAGTTATTTTTTCGATCAGGATAATAGTGACACAAATACTTATTATCTTATCATCTTTAACTGCTTACCCACAAAACGATCATAATGAGGATGCTCAGGCCATAATGGAGTATTTGCGCAAGTTACCTGACGGGAATAGTAACAGAGTGATATCAGGTCAATTTGAGCGATGGGGAGATAGAGTAGAACTATTAAACAGTACGGAGAACTTTCTTAATATTTGTCATCAGAAAACAGGAAAATGGGTTGGTCTTGTAGGTTTTGAATATCATATAGGACCGACGGTTCAGTATGAAAAACCCAACCAACTCTGTATAGATTACTGGGAAAAAGGAGGATTATGTCAGTTATACTTAATTATGAGTAATCCTGCTGATCCGGATGCAGTAAATGCCGGTGGCACATGTGATTTGAAATCTATATTGGATTCAAATCATCCCTATAATAAATACTTTTTCAATGAACTTGATAAGGTAGCAGAAGGTCTTGAAGAATTAAAAAATAATGGTGTTGTAGTATTTATGAATATGTATGCTGAAGCCACCGGAAGCTGGTTCTGGTGGGGTGCAAAGGATCCTTCGGATTTTATTGAATTGTATAGAAGAACATATGATTATCTTGTTCAAGTAAAGAAATTGGATAATTTATTGTTTGTATATGAACCAAGCAGTCATCACAAAACGGCTCTTGATTACTACCCAGGACATAATTACGTGGACATTATCGGAATCTCGCTATTTGTAGATTATGATGAGGAACTGAGCTTTTCCAGTATCCCAAATTATCATGAACTGAAAATCCTGGGTAAGCCCCTGGCATTAAGTCAATGGGGTCCCAGGCGGGGTGAGGACCAGACAAGAACTGTAGATCAACCTCCAGGAGATAATCTGAAACTAATTCGAGGTATAATCAATTACTATCCGGAAATTGTATGGTGGATGAACTGGTGTTATGCATACTCTATCAGTACCGGGGAAAATTCAAATTTCAACCATTCCGAGTTACTTAACCATCCCTGGGTAATTAATTTAGATGAAATTGACTGGAGGAAATTGAAATAGTCATTTAAAGTGATTTATGTTTTTGGTTAATTCTAAGGATTTAAGGAAGGGGAAGGTTCATTTTCCATAGAATATCGATGCAATGGGGACTTTCTTAGTGATCCACTCAGGACTCGAACCTGAAACCTACTGCTTAGAAGGCAGTTGCTCTATCCAGTTGAGCTAGTGGACCGGTTTATCAATATTTAAAGGATTCTCAATGTATTATGTAAGGATTCCTGCTCTGGTATCCCGATTTGTCTAAAGCCACCTACAAATACAAGTCGCAAAATTACATCAATATTGATTTATTCACAACTGACCACGGATTAAATGAGTTGTAGATTATAAAGCATTGCTTCATTCAAATAAATAAATAATCTAACAGAAGTGTATTAAATGTACTTATCACTTCCCGAACTGTACCTTTATGCTATGGATACTCCCTTCCCTCCTGAAGATCTTTCGGGATATAGACGTGGGTAGGCTGCCACCTACAATCTTCTCAGAAGATCCGTCATTGAATTGAACTTGTATACCAGTGGATTCTGATAAGCTGTACACTATGGGTACCTGGCAAAACAGGAATGCCAGCGTGCCTTCATTCAACTTCAATTGCGCTTTGCGTTTCTTAAGATCAAAATATTCGAAACTGGTCGGACCTTTTAAAAACTCATCCGGATCCAGTAAAGCGTCGTTAAACTCAATATGACCATCCTGAATCGTTATACCCAACTCACCCATCCTGGATAAAATGTCTTCCTTAACCTGTCCGGTCATTCCAGGCTGTTGTGCCCCTTTATTGGCCGGTGTATGGGAATATGGATCGGTCGGGAAAGCCCCATATATCTCAGGATTTTTCTTTATTCCCAATCCTTCTTTTATATCATAATAAAATGATTTCAAACCTTTTATTTCCCGATCTGGTTCATTTTCATTCAAGGCTTTATAGTATATTTCCTGAACGGCCAGCAGCAGCTTCGAATTCATATGCCAGTATATCGAACCCAATCCTTCATATCCGAAAAACTTGCCTGATCGGCCTGTGAAGCTATGATGATTGAACACTTCCTCATAAATTTCAAAGATAGCCTCCCCCTCTTTGATCAGTTCC
The DNA here is from genome assembly GCA_024644875.1 of Cyclobacteriaceae bacterium. Classification (GTDB taxonomy): domain Bacteria; phylum Bacteroidota; class Bacteroidia; order Cytophagales; family Cyclobacteriaceae; genus JAGTVG01. Next base: position 9,666 of record JAHEGY010000132.1, on the reverse strand, counting down.
AATGCTGCCGGATCTTTCAATCGCGCAATGGCTGATCTTAAGTCATTTGCATTACATATTTCGGGGTTGAAATGCAGCCTGCCTTCTGTATCCTGTTGAATAATCGACCGGTCACCAATCTCAAGAAGTCTTTTCAAAAGACCGGATTTTTGCAATTCCTCAACTTCTATCTTTGATTTATCCATGAATGACGCCAATTGGCGATCAGGATAGAGAAGATAGCTATCCTGATCCTCCCGATATAAGTCACTTTTTCTTAAGGATTTCAGGATTCCAAGAGCTTCCTGCGGATCAATAAATCCTGAACTAAGAACCGCTACTTGTCCCTCCAACATAGGATACAGGTGCTCTATTCCATAACCCGATTCATTTAAGGTGATCAGATTATATGCATGGTAAAGAGAATCCTTTCGTCGGTTAGCCCGTATAGATTGTCTGATAAATGAAATGGCCAGGTCAATAAACTCCATGATATGCTCTTGGCTAAGACTCACAATCCTGCCGGAGATCTTTCTATAAACCTGTGAACGATAGGCTTCTCCGGCAAGTCCAAGTGAATCCGTTGCCTCCTTACGGATTTTGTCGGTAAATCCCTTGTCAAGATCACTAGAGAATTGAGCGAACACCTTATAAATGGATTCAAAAAATGCGCCTGATTCCTGGCTGATCTCAAATTCAGATACATCCTGCCGGCCATAAAAATCTTTCAGGAATTTAAGATATCGGTGGATATAATACACGGTAACCATAGAAAGGCCATGTCCAACCAGTGCATTGTTGGCATCATTCCATTCCGGCCGCTGGGTATTCATCCATATGCCTCCCTCCGGAACAAAATTTGACAACTTTGACAATAGTGGTATTAATAGTTTCTCTGTCAGGGAGGCTGTTAACAATTGCCCATCTTTCCAGATGAGCTTACCATCGGAACCCACTTTTTGAATACGCTCCTGAATTCTTTTTTCCTCCGATTCATCGTATGTGATGGTATCATGTGGATTATTGACTATGTCCTGATAACCTTTAATTCTGTAAGGAACATTGGCAAAAGTGTAGAATGGCGCATCCAGGTATTCTTCGAGATTTCCAGGGTTGAATTTGATTGAGATCTCCAGTAATTTCAACAAGTATATGATCTGGTGATCCCCCCAATAACCGATAAATGACCATGGATCGGAAGGATCGGTAATTTCCCATTCTATCCCCTTGTTTGAAATCCGGTACGGATTATAGCCATCGATGGTAGTAGCGTTCAGAAAAAGGGTTATGATGTTCTCAATAAATTCAGGATAGGTGTAGCTTAAGGCCTCCCAATTCTGGAATATATCCCTCCAGTTACCTTCATAACTTTTTTTCCAGGTTCCGTCTTCTTGAATAACATCAATATTGAATTTATTCCAGGGTCTGCTTGGATCACCGTGCCGCCGGCTGAAGGTAATGGGTAAATATTCATACGCAAATCTTTGTAATTCAGCATCTGAATCTTTCAGGAATTCAGTCTTTAACTCCCCTATTGTAAATTCATCAGGAAGTTCTTCAATGATCCCGGAATACTTAATCAGAATAGGTTCATTTTTGGAGCCCAGGAAGTCAATGAAATCATCCTTATTTATAATATAACCATTGGAATAGATCCCTCCCCGCATTACATTAAACAAGGTGTTCGACAAATGGCGCATATTCCCTGGAATACTGGAACTGACCTGAAGTCCATCGCCCTGTGAAACAATACTCCGAAGATTTTGTGTGCTTTCGTCAATCCCATTTTCAATCAATCCCACCACGTTATCACTTCGGAGGATCTCACGTTCCAACGCAGCAACCTGGACAGCAGATTGGTCTGTATCGGCTATAAAATACCATGATCTGGCCATATTACTGTCAAGTTCGATCTGATTTGATATAAGATAGGCACCCGGTTCAGCCCTTACGTTAAATTCATCCTCAACGGTCTGACCAGAAATAAAACGGTCAATTTGCCGCCTGCTCAGAAGTTGGGTTGATCCTTCCAGCCCGGCTGACCAAACAATGGAGGCCCGGAGCGCTTCGCTGGGTTCAGGTCGGTCAATGATATTTGAACTCAGGCAATAGAGACCCATACCTGAATCTGCCCGATATTCATTCTTTTTATAGGCATTCGCCAGGTTGCTTTTGGTTTGCTGGACAACCTGGATGATCCCTGCCGGCAAAATATTTATCAAACCATCTAAAAGCCGGATCTTTTTCTTTCCGGAGGACAGATTTGATATATTTGATTTCTTTACAATCCCGAATTTCCTGGAACTTGACAGCGTATAACTGAAAGAGAGCCCCAATTCATGGTTTACTTCCTCAAATTCCAGTGTATTGCCCAGCGCATTTTTATAAAGGTTCCTGCTTACTTGATATACGCCGGTATATCTCTTCGAGAAGGGTTCCCATAACAGCCATTTCTCTTCGTCATGAACCAGAAATATAGTTTTACTTCCAGTATTTTCATGGTGTTCTGATACAAGATCATCGGTAAAATATGGAAAAATGGCATGATCCGCATTTTTTCTGCCTGCTGTGATCCCTCCGCTGCTGGAAATAAATATCCAGATATCCGAATCGCTGGTGAGGCTCATAAAAAATGGGCGCATGAGATCATAATTACTGATCTTATAGTAAAGATCTCCGTTTCGTTTTACAAGATCTCCTCTTACATTATCTTTATTTGATTTCAGATTATTGGCTCCGATAAATATTTCATGATCCTGTTTCATAAAATATATATGATTTAGTTCACGAGAAATGGAATATTGGCATGTGCGGTATTTCCATGGCCATCCTCCGCATAAATAAACAAGCGGTAAGCCCCGCCTACTGATGGTGTCTTTAGTTCAATGGAGTCGCCCTCTCCTTCTATCAGCCCTGACAAACTCTCAGGAGTCGTTTCAAAATCTCCTCCATCTCCAAGATCTGTACTTTCAGGTTTTATATCCCAGATATATTTGATATTATCTCCATCCGTATCTTCAATTTGTACTACGGCAGGATAGTATTTATTTGAAGCTAGAGTAACGTTATCATTCGCTGTTTTGCCATCAAGTTTAAAATCCACAAGGCGTGGGCTGCGGTTGGATGGCCATTCATTGTTCCATAAAAAGTGCATTACATCCACCGACTCTGTTTCGTTTCCATTTTCCATAAAAATCCCATACCAGGTGGGGGTTCTTTCCTGTTTCTGTCCCCATAAGAATACATATGAGCCCAGGCATTGGTTTTTGTAAGGTTCTATCGCGGTCTTATATCTTTCCAGATAATATTCTGCTTTTACCGTGGAATTGTTTTCGATGGGCGCCCCCCATTCAGTGGCACCTACCTCCCAATGACCGGTGGCTCCCCATTCTGTTACAATATAGGGACCATCCCAGCCAGTTTCTTCGATATACTTGGGCAAATTCACGATATCTGCATACATCTGAACACTTAACAGGTCCAGATCAGGTGCCCGTTGATTAATATCATCGACCAGTTCCTTACTAATTCCGGCAAGGGTGGTCGTGGTCAGGTGATTTGGATCAATCTCATGGATCATTTTTGAGACATCATTGACCGCATCCCAAACCTTTGGATTGGTTGCCCGTAGATTCAATTCATTTCCAATGGCCCATATAATTAATGCCGGGTGGTCCTTGAGTTCCATAACCTCTTTTTTAATTCTTTCAAACTGAGCAGTCACTTCAGCATCATTGTCGTAATCAAAACCATGACGTTCCCGGGCTACCTCAATACCCATTGTGACATATAATCCATGTTTATAGGCTTCATCCAGTACTTCCTTGCCAGACTGCTGACCATTATCCGTACGCCAGGTTCTGAAGGAATTCCCTCCATGTTTTGCAAGCGCAGAAATATCTCCAAATTCCAATCCGGCTCCTTTTATATAAAAAGGTTCTCCATTAACATACAGTTGAAACTTATCGCCCTCTTTTTTAATCTCTGCTTTCGTAGGTTGAGGGCTCTTATTATCATTAGCGCTGACATTTTGATTGCATCCTGAAATTCCGGGCACAAAGAATGCTATGAAAGTTATTATATATAAGCGTTTCATAATTCTATTGGGATTTAATTTTTGATTAATTCTTTTTCCAGTTGTTCAAGCGTTTTATTTTTTGTTTCTGGGATCATTTTAACGATAAACGCCAATCCTGCAACAGCAAATAATCCATATATAAGGAATGTGGTGGCGTTGCCTAAGTTGTCCAATTCCCATGGAAATACCAGCTGGACGAGGAAACTAACGGCTGAATTGATCAATCCCACAAAAGATATGGCCAGACCTCTGACCCTGTTGGGGAATAACTCCGAAAACAATACCCACATTACAGGACCCAGGGAAATAGCGAAAGAAGCGACAAAGCCTAGAATTCCGAACAATATCAGGGTGGGATTCATATTAATACCTGCTTTAATCAACTCAGATTCATACTCTGCTGCTTTGACCGTACCTAAGGATTCCTTGATCGCCTGTTTAAACTCAACATCGCTATCATAATTCACATTTATCATCGAACTGAGCTGATCTTTATCGATATCCGCGGATATCCCTGTCATGTTTTCTTCAGTTAGTTTATAGGTTGCTGAATTGAAACCATAGGCCAATAAAAACATGCATATAGCTATACCTGTCACTCCATATATTAACAGGGGCTTACGCCCAAACCGGTCTATAAAGGCTATAGCCAATATTGTAAAGACCAGATTGGTGATCCCAACCAGGATGGCCTGAACAAAGGAAGCATCAGTGCCGATCCCGGATTGTTCAAAGATCATCGGTGCATAGAAAAACACCGAATTGATCCCTGTGATCTGCTGAAGAATGGCAATAACAATTCCAATAGTTAACACAAGTGTAAGGGCTGGCTTGAACAGGTCTCCAAATCTCACTTTCTCCTTTTTCTCTTCCGATTTAATACTCAGTTCAATAGCCTGTATGTCCGCTTCAACCTGCTGAGGATCATTATACTTTCTCATGATCGAAATAGCATCCTCAGTATTGCCTTTCATCAACAACCATCGGGGACTTCTCGGAACGAAAAATAATCCCGTAAAATAGATCACTGCTGGCAACGTTTCCAGACCCAGCATCCACCTCCAGTTGTAAATATCCAGGCCAAGAGCTTTTGCCCAGGGTGCACCTGATTGCCCGAATACCAGGATCAGATAGTTGGTAAAAAAGGCAAGGGAGATACCTATAACAATATTCAGCTGGTTGAATGACACCATCCTCCCTCTTATTTTGGCTGGGGAGATCTCAGCGATGTACATAGGGGCAAGAATTAGAGAAGCACCCACACCGAGACCACCTACCATTCTGGCGATTACCAGGGCAATGAAATTAGGGGCAAGCGCTGAAAAAATAGCTGATATCGCATAGAGTACTGCAGCGATTCGCAACATGGTCCTTCTGCCATACCGGTCGCTAAGCGGTCCTGAAACCATCATAGCGAGGGTCGCTGTGAGGGTAAGTGAGCTCACCGCCCAGCCAAGTTCTATTTTTGTGAGTTCGAATTCCGCTTCAATAAATTTGATGACACCTGAGATTACAGAGGCATCGAATCCCATTAACAGTCCGCCTAAGGCGACTGTAAGCGCTATTCCGGTTATGCTTTTCTTCTTGTCCATTGTTTATTCTTTCGATTATTGAAAACCTACCCATTAGAATGGCCTATATACTGAACAGTCATAGGTAGTTAGCAAAGGCCAATCCTCTAATTTGTCATTGACAATTTAATGGGATCAAACACTTAATACAACTTTTACCGATTAATATTTCCTCAGGTTTTATCTGGAGAAATTACTTCGATAATATAAAACATAATAGCGAATCCAAAAAGATTCTGTGAGCAAGTATAAATGCCAATTCTTTTTCGGCAAGATTCTTCTTTTTAATAAAATTTCAGGCCTTCGATTGTCTTCCTCCTTTCAATTGTGCTTTTTCAGAACTGCCAGTCAGGCAGAAAACAGGGTGATACATATCAGGATATGGATCTGGATCATTACCGCCTGGAATGAAGGCAATCAAGCATGGGGCAATGAAGACTACCCTTGTCTGCATTCCGATCCCAGGCTGCCGGATTAGAACAAAAGATTCCAGAATCCGGTTGTAAGTATTTATAGTCCGGAGATTCAGTCCCAGATTCGAAAGAAAACTACACATAATTGGCGCAATGGATTTTTATTTTTTACTTTGCCGAAGTTAATTTCAGGAATACTGAGTAAATACCTATCATTTCTTACAGCAGTAGCAGGGTTTATAGTATCACATGATTAAACTTTCGGTTATTACAGTAAATTATAGAGGGTGGCAACCTTTAGAAAGTTGTCTTAATTCGCTATTGTCGTTAAAACTTGAAAATATCGAACTTGAAGTGATTATTGTTGATAATCACTCAAATGATGGCAAGCTGGACGATTTTATTGAGAAATTCCCAAATTTTACATTTATAAAGAGCGAAGGCAACTATGGGTTTGCTTACGGAAATAATCTTGGTGTACGACATGCATCCGGAGATTTTCTCTTGTTTCTTAATCCGGATACGGTTATATCCGAGAAACCTTTAGTCTCCATGCTAAATCTTGCGCAGCAGGAAACAAAATATAGCATAATTTCTTCTCAACAGGTCGACTTAAACGGAAATAATGAGAATCCATTTGGTATATTCCCCTCAGCATGGACTATAAATAGCATTATTAAAGCTGTTTATAGCCTGTTCTCAAATAAGAAATTAAGTAAGACTTGTGAAAAATCCCAGCTGGTCTATCCTGATTGGGTATCAGGTTCTCTGATTTTGATTAGGCGTGACCATTTCGATCAAATTGGTGGGTGGGATGAGGATTACTGGTTATATTCGGAGGATACAGATCTATGCAAAAAAGTTAAGGAAAATGGAGGAACCGTTGTTTTACAATGTCATCCGGCAATTACCCATCAACATGGTGGTACTACAAGAAGGACCATGCGATTAACAGCGTATTGCAAGGCAATGGTGATCATATCCAAACATATTTATTTCAGAAAGCATTATTCAGGTTTAAATCATTTCTTTTTACAAAGCTTTTTAATAATTAATACCCTGCTATTTGATAATTTAATTCCCGCGATACTGGGATTAATACTTTTTCCTTTTGGTTCAGTTCGCAAGTACCTGCTTATATACCTGAATTTATTGAAATACTATTTCAGTTCTCTCTTCAAACTTTCCTGGTATATCGATATAAAGAAAGTCAAACTTCCCGAGTGAAATTATTTAATCTTCACACCTATTTTCTCAAATCCTTCCAGGAAGTGTTCCAGTAAATTATCCTCTTTGAAATGAATTTTCAGAAGATATCTTCCTTTGTTTATAAAGTCTGGTCGAATGTTCAGTAACGTCTCAAACTCTTTTTTAGCCTCGTCGATACGTCCCATCTGTCCCAAGGGTGCAATCCGATGTGCTGGTCCCATAAAATAACCCGGAAATTGGAATTTGTTGGCTTCTATAAGGGAGGTTTCGTAATCAAACTGTCTATAGTAATATAGTGATGTAGTTCCATGGTACCAGCGAGGAACGTATAAGTTATTTTCAAACAACTTATCAAATAATAGCTTTGAGTGAAGACTTGTATGCTTTGACAAATGTGGATAAAAGCATAGGGGATGATTACTCAAGGGGGCTGACAAATCTATAGCTGATATTGTTTTGGGTTTATTGAAAAAATATCTACTTGCTTATTTGTGGTTTTTGTCAAACTTCGTAATTCAGAAATTAGCAATTTCAGCTCTTTTATATTAGGTTTTGTATTCAACTTCTGAAGTTTCAACCAAATCTCCAGAGCTGAGTTTCCTTTTAAAGCATCACTTATTGAAGCTGGATAATGGTCTTTTCGAGCAATGTCCCACCATATATTTATGCCATTTATTGCTTCTGCCGGGGTATTTGAGTTTCTTAAGATTTGCTTATAATGCCATTCTGAGCTAGTTCGATAAATTTTCTGTCTTTCTTTTAGTCGTTCAATAGCTACTATTAATAGTTTATATCCATTCCAAATCAAAAACAAAACAATCACAAACAATGCCGCTAATAATCCTATTCTCCGATAGTTCGGTTTATCAGAGGCCACAATATCCTTTTCAAGCTCGGTTGGTGCAACATTTAAACTATCTCTTATCGATTCCAGGATTCCAAGATTTGGATTGGGTAAAACCTGAATGGTTTTAGGTGCTATTTTAGACGAAGTGAGTCTACTGGTCAGTGGATTAAACCAATCAACCTCTATGCCTGGAATTTCAACATCCCCCTCTTTGGTGAGCAGGTAAAGTACCTTTTGTGTTTTCCAGCCTATAGCTTGTTCATCATTTCTTTTATCAATTAATTCTTCGGTTTTTGGGTATATTTCTACTCCTGCATTTTCACCGAAGTTCAGTTCAGGAATAAAGTATGGAAGCGTACCAAATGCCTTTACCAATACTTGTCTTTCAATAATATCGCCAACCATATAGATTTTGATGGATTTGTTCCAGTTATCAATAAGGCTTATCTCATTTGCAACAAACCATGGATTTACTTCAATATTACCTGGTATTGGTTTGATGGTAATGGTAGCGGGGTTTGTTTCAATCTGTTGTAATTTACCTTTGTAAACTCCTTCAGGCGGGGACTGAAAACTTAATTTAATAGGAGGTATTTCTAACTGACCCGATTCAAGCGGATAAACCTGCATGTAGAATTGGATGCTTGCATATTGTTTTCCATCAATTCGTGCACCGCTGCTAACCGTGCGACTAAAGCTAATTGTAAAGGCGCTTGGAATCCTAAAGTCCTCAAATGTAATCGGTGATAAAAAGTAAGTGGAGGTATAAGTCTTAACAGTTAGCTGAAAAGGTTCTCCAGGGTAAACCGCATTCCGGCTCAGCTCTACTGAGGCAAAAGTTGTTTGCGCCTGAACAGAAAAACTGAACAATAACAAGAATGGGAATATGAGAATTATCTGCTTCACTTCTTATTTTACATTTGGATAAAATATGTCCTTTTGCATCGCAAATCGCTTTCTTAAAAAATCAGAGGGATCAACAACAGTTTTCTTAAGTAAGACGTCTTTAGAGTCCATTTGATCTGCTACTTCATCCTGTAAATCAGGTTTATCTGCTTCCTGTGCTGTTCGTTTTTCACCCTGCATTTGTTGCTGATTTTTATCCTTATTAGGATCGTCTTCATCCTCCTTTTTACCAAACTCCTCGGCAGACAGCTCCTCACTTTTGCCAATATCCTCCACAATCTCATATCCTTCTATCTTCTTTTTTAATTCTTTCTGAACTGCAGTAAAAGTATTCTCTTCGGCATATTTCGTTGCCAATTGTGCGGCATCATTTGCTATTTTGAGCTGTGGGTTTAATTGACCGGCTTCATCAAATGCCTTTGCTGCTTCTTCATAAAGTCCAAGGTTGAATAATGAAAGCCCCAAATTATATTTCCCTGAAGCTGAAGAATCGCTGCGTGATAGTTCAGCGGCAGCCATATAATCTCCTAATTGATAATATGCGAGGGAACGATATGCCGGATCTTCCAGGTATTCAAGTGCCTTTTCATACTCACCGGCTTTATAGTATTCATACCCAATTTTGTCTTTTGAATACCAGAAATCTGCACCAGCCTGATTATA
>JAHEGY010000131.1 GCA_024644875.1 Cyclobacteriaceae bacterium | reverse complement strand
TCAAGTATTTTTATTCACTATAATATATATGTACAGGTATACGAGTTTAAATATTGAAAATATCTTAAATTGGATCGAATACAATAGAAATATTTATATCAAAAATGAATAAGTTATATTTAATGTACTTCCTGATAATTGTTCTACTAATAAGTAACTCCTGTTCAAATAGAAATGCTCAATTAAATCAGGATGTACCATTTCTATCCGTGAGTGAAGATGGACATTATCTGCGTAAGGAAGGAAAGCCATTTTTCTGGCTGGGCGATACAGGTTGGTTTTTGTTTACACAACCACCTGAGGATGTTGAAATGTATATACAAAATCGCGTTAGTCATGGATTTAATACCCTTCAAATGATGGTGACAAACAAGCGATTCAACAAAGCTGAATTTAGAAAGAACTATCGTGGAGAAATCCCTTTTACAAGCCTGGATCCAGTTGAACTCAATGAAATGTATTTTGCTCATATCGATGATATAGTTCGGAAAGCTGAAGAATACAACATGGTTATAGCGCTATTCCCAACCTGGGGATGGTCATTGGATCAGATGTTTTCAACAGAAAAGCCAGAAAATGCATATAATTTGGGATTTTTGCTCGGAAATCGTTACAAAAATTATAAAAATGTAATCTGGTCTGTATGTGGAGAATACCACAAAATTGCCTGGGACACAGAACCAAAGAAACCGGATAGCAATCCGGATGAAAAAGAACTAGTTCTTATTGAAAATCTGGCAAGGGGCCTTACAGAAGGTCATGGTGGCATGCATTTGATGACGATTCATCCAGATGGCTGGAAATCCTCTACAGAGCACTTTCATGATGCTGATTGGCTAGATTTCAATATGATACAATCGTGGAGTATTGGCATGGGGAATGAGATGGATACGCGGGATGATTATTATCGAATTCCTGCCAAACCAGCCCTTCTAGCTGAACCTGGATATGAATTCGGAGGAGCAGGTCACCAGGCATTTGAAGTGCGTTATGAAGGATATCACTCGGTCCTTAATGGTGGTATGGGGTATACCTATGGCTGTGAAGGTATATGGAATTTTAATGAAAAATGGAAGGACTTGCTTAATAGTGAAGGCACAACTCAAATGAAATACCTAAAAAATCTTTTTGAATCCAGGTCTTTTACTGAGAGAGTTCCTGCGCAGGAAATGATTGAGGGTGATTCAGGTGACTGGGCAAGCAAACAGAAAGCCATGGCGGGTATATCGAAAGACAGCACCTGGGCGATCGTCTACTTTCCAAATGATACTTCCAGACGCAGGATACATGTGGGTATTATTTCTGGAGACAAGGTGAATGCCTGGTGGTATAATCCCAGAGACGGAAAATGTTATTCACAGGAAAATGTTGAAACGGACCTGCCTTTTGGTGTATACACAAGCGAGGGGAACCGTGTATACGAATTTGATCCACCCGGTTATGAGGGATTGAATAATGACTGGGTGCTTGTACTAGATGATGCAAGGAAGAGATATTCCAGACCATAGGGGGTGTATTCAGTTAGCAGAGCATAAATGATGTCGTGCAAATAAGTGCAGATTTTCGTCGATGTATTTACGGTTATGAAATATTTTATTAATTGGGAAAGAAAACCAAAGGCCAACCGTCATAATATAGCATTTCACGATAGTTTCTGTAACACATAATACTGATCCCTCTTCTAATTCGTCTTTATCTTTTTTTGAAGGTACATAACTGTTTGTTGTCATCATATTGCTGACTAACAAATGAGTAAAAATCAGCCCTCTAACATTGCTAATGGCATCTATACTTTTAAGTAACTGTAATAATTTAATCAAGCGGTAGGTTCATTTTCTTTAATAGTGCAATATATCTTGGGTGGTTTCTAATTGATTCAATCCTTTTCCATCCACTGATATAAGACATCTGCTGTTCACGAATCTCGTAACCCTTCTCCAGCCAATCTAATGTTCTTTCAACATTATTAACCCAAGAATATCTCATAGCCAAATCAAGTGGTCGCCAATAACTTTCTTTTGAATATTCTTCCAATGCATTAATTATTTCATTTTCTGCAGTAGTAAATCCCTTTTCCTCATAAATTTGCTTAATAGTTGTTTTGTTCTCATCTCCCAGTGGTAACCATTGAAGCCCAGCCTCAATTGATCTTAAAGTATCTCCCATATATAGCGCTGTTATTTCCATATTACGTAAGGCAAAGAAGTCGTCAGGATTAGTTTTTAAAACATTTTCAAGAAAATCATAAGCTAATTGTAATTGACCAGCTCGACGTAAAACAACACTATAGGCAACCTGAATATGAGAATTTAGTGGATCTAAATCAATGGCCAGTTTTCCTTGATCCAATGCTTCATCAATCCTTTCTTGGATTAAAAATAAGTGTGCATAATGTATTCTGGCCACTGCATCATTAGGATACAGATCTAAAGCTATTAAAAATTCTTTTTCCGCTTTCTCCCAATTCCATTCAATATTGAATGCTATAGCCGCATTCGCCCAATGAGACTCTGCATGATCGGGATCCAGTTCCAATGCCTTATTAAGGTTTTCATAAACATTCGCCATAACAACTTCAGGGGATTCATGTCCCATTTGTCCGATGGCTGTCCATACATTCGCAAGACCAGAATAAAGTGGTGCCCAGTCAGGATCTTTCTCAATGGCATAAGTTAAGAATTCCAAGGCTTTATCCAAAGCATTTTTATCAAGCTGGTCCAAGTACATATAGCTTTTTAGATACAAGTCATATACTTCGGTGTCAACGGTTCTTGCTACAGCTAACCTACGTTCATCTTCGGGAGTCAAGAGTACGTTTATTTCCTTAGAAACCTCTTTGATCACCATGTTGTATAAATTAAGGATCTGACTTTTTTCAACTTTAAATTCCTGAACCCATAATTGCTTCTCTTGCGGATAAGCACCCATGACTTTTACTTGTAAGCATACACTATCCCCCAAGCATAAAACAGAGCCTTCAATAAAAGTATTGACCCCCAATTCCTCAGCGATTTCTGTTAGTGACTTTTTCGTATCTTTGAAGGTATTGGCTGTTGTTTGTCCAAAAACTCGTAAGGCACTAATCTTTCCTACATTACCAATTAAAACATCATGCATACCTTCTACAAAATAATCCAAAGTATCACTTGTGTAATTGTCAAAGGGAAGTACCAGAACGGATTGATCTTGTTCTGATGGTGGATTTATAGTGTTGGATAAAAAATAATACAAGGCAAAGGCCAGCAAAGCAATGATTAAAATTCCGGTAACTATGGTTGATCTTCCAAAACCTAATGGCCGAACGAGTTCACCCGTATCAATAGTAAAATCCAGAATGCTCTCATCTGGGCAAGTTACACTGTAAATTCCTACTGGAGTTTCAACACCCTTTAGAGCTTGCGTACCAAGCGATTCTATTTCTAATCCCTCTTTATTCTTAATGTCTTTATAAACTGTATCAGAGATTACGATACCATGAGCATCAATTAGGCTGTGGATTCTGGAAGCTATGTTTACTCCATCCCCTAATACGTCTTTCTTCTCAAAAATCACATCACCCTGATGAATACCAATGCGTAAAGGAATATACAGTTCCTCGGTTGCTTTTTGTATGGACAAAGCACACATTACTGCATCAATATTAGAATGGAAGCTGGACAGGATACCTCCTCCCATTTCTTTTAAACATCGGCCATTGAATTTTTTAATTAGACGCCTGTGGATTCGCTGGTTTTTTTTGCGGATTTCAAACGCTTTCTTCTCATTTACTTTTAATAAGGAATCATAACCGATAATATCAGTAAACATGATGGCAGCCAAGCGTCTTTTCGACATGATTATTAGGTTATATCCATGGATTTTTACTTATATATGAATTGATTACAGATCCAGTTCCGGATCGTATTGAAAGGGTGCAGGATCAGGTAGATTACATCTTTTTATCAACTTTTTAAAACCGGGATAATCATAAAATGCACTATCATATCTTGCTCTCACACGCACCCATGGTACAAAATGATGATGGGGTTCAAAATTATACCATTTAATAGCATTTTCATAATCACCTAATGCGGCATACATCTGGGCTCTCTTCAATGCACCCCATGAACTTGGGATAGTATCATATTTTATTTCGAGATCTTGTAAGACTTCTTTTCCTTCTTCTATCCTTCCTGAATTGATATATGCAAGACCAAGGAAGTCATGTTTTGGTATTGGATAGTTAGACGTCAGTTCTTCATGTATTTTAATAGCTTCATCATTTTTCCCCATAAATAAATATATTTCAGCCAGCATTAATTTTCCGAAGGCTTCATAGCCCATATCTATGGTAAGCTCTGCTTCTCTTATGGCTTTCTCATATTCTCCTACCATTCCATACAGATATCCAAACCAGCCCGTATGCGCTGGACCAAAGGGATCGATTTTCTGTGCCAGACTATGCTCACGGATGGCCTCATTCATCCTGCCAAACAATACCAGGTACCAGGAATAATGATAATGATTCCAGGGAAGACTGGGATTCAATTCATTAGCCCTGTGATATGCCTGCTCCGCAGCCTCCCAATCCCATTCGTAATAAGCTTTAACCGCACCAAGAACAGACCATGCCTGGGCTAAAGTGGAATCCAGTTGAATAGCCCGGAGCGCGGCAGCATTTGCTTTTTGCCTGACATCTCTGGTTGGTGAAGGAGAATGTCCATAATAAATATATGCGGTAGCTAATCCGGCCCAGGCGTATGCATCTGCCGGATTTTTATCAATGGCCTGGTTAAAATAAGAAATACCCATATCTATATCCGGGGGGAACTGTTCGATAGCATGCATACCTTTAAGATACAGGGCATAGTTCTCCTGATCAACCGGTTGTATTCCAGTCCACAATGCCGTATTTTCCTCAGGTATAAATATGCCGATGACATCAACAATGTCTTCCGCAACCTGTGCCCAAAGTTGACGTGAGGTGGTCACTTCTTGCTGGTATTCCTGCTCCCACAGAACGTTTTCTTCAACAGGTTCGATTAACCGGATCACCGTTCTAATTTTTTCGCCTTCCAGCAAGACGTTTCCATCAACGATATAATTAACATCATTCAATTCTCCGGCAATTTCAGAAAAAGGTTTTCCAACCCCTGCATACTGCCTGGTTGAATTCTGTGCTATGATTGTCAAAGTTTCCGCTTTCGATAGTTCCCTGATCAGTTCTTCGGTCATTCCAGTGCTTAAATACTCCATTTCCGGATCCTCAGAAAGGTTTTCCAGTGGAAGCACGGCCACTGATTTGTTTATGATGTCCCTTTCAATATTATAAGTCCTCAAAAACCAGATCGCCGCGACAGCAATGAAAAGCACTGCGGCCACAGCAGCATAACGATAATATTTCTGATAAAGATGCGTCCTTATAATTGCATCGATCCTTTTTTTATCCGGAGTTGGCAAATCTTCATCTTTCAAGGCATAGACAGGAACAGGATCTTTAATATTTTTAAGCGGAACAGCGCCCATGAACTGTGTGTCAATGTCTTCTTGTTCGACAATCAACTCATGGATTGATTCAGAGATATAGACACCGCCAGGATCAGCAATGGCTTGTATACGGGAAGCCATATTTACCCCATGCCCAAAGATGTCTTCATTCTCAAAAGTGATATCACCATAATGAATCCCAATTCGTACAGGAATTTCAAATTCTCTGGCTTTTGCTTCGCTCTGGATTTCCCGGGCGCAGGAAATAGCTTCTAATATATTGTCGAAAGTGGCCATGAAGCCATCGCCCATTTCCTTTACTAATTGACCACTGTGTTTCCGAATTACCTGCTGGTGGAGATCGCGGTTTTTCTTAACAAGTGCCAGGGCTAAGGATTCATTTTTTTCCGTAAGGGCTGTGTACCCCATTAGGTCAGTGAACATTATTGCTGCTAAGCGTTGTAGCGACATGGCTGTCTGTATTTAAATAAAATCAGCCACACGAAAACCTATCTTATTACAAGTTAAGAAAAATTGGGGAAAGTCAACAGTACTATAAATAATTTCAGGACATTCTCATGCTTCAGGATGAAACATTTCTAGGTTTGAGATTCGGACTTTATAATCGCAGATAATTTGTTGGATAACTGTTGGTTAGAAGCACTTACCTATTAAATTGCAATTTTGCTGAGCAACAAACGAGTAACAGTTAAATTTAATCCACTGGAAGGTTCATTTTCTTTAAAAGCTCAACAAACCTGGGATCATCGATCTTGTAGGGGCCTTCCGAATTAAAGCTACCAATATACGGCAAATTCGCATCTTTTTCCTCATATGCCTGCTCTAATAGGTCCATAGCTTTGGAATAATCTCCTACAGATGCGTATATATTGGACAGGGTGCAAGGGCCATTAAGACCGTTCTTTATTGCCTCTGCCAATTCCAAGGCTGCCATTTTATATCCTTTTTCATCGTATGTATCCATAACCAGCTTTCTGGTCTTTTCATTGAGATAATCCGCACTTATCATATAATTAAGTGCGGAACGATAATCCCCTTTATATAAATTTGCCATGGCCATTGCGGTATAGGCAACACCATGATCCGGTGCGATCGATAGTGCTTTTTCAGCCACTTCAATAGCCTTTTCATATTCTCCGATATTTGCGGCTACAATTGCATAAAAAGACAGGATCATGGGGTTCAGGGGATCCAATTCCAGGGCCATGTCAGCCTGTTTCTTGGCTTCTTCATCTCTTTTAAGTATAAGCAGCAGATGGGAATAAGCACTATGTGCCAATGCATGGTTAGGATTTATCTCCAGAACGTTTAAAAATCCCTGCTCTCCCTTCTGCCAATCAAAATCCGTCCAAACGCTGACAGCTGCATCAATTACCTGCGTGTATACAAAATCCGGATCAAGTTTTTTTGCCTTATCCAGGTACTCATAGATCTTTGGAATGGTAACAGAAGCTGGTGCAAATCCTCCTTGCCTGACAGCAACCCAGTAATAAGCCATTCCAGCATAGGGAGGTGCCCAGTCAGGATCAATTTCAATGGCTTTCTTAAAGTATTCCAGGCCCATTTGAATTGATTCAGGACTTAAATGATCCATATAGTAATTAGCTTTAAGAAAAGCATCATAGGCTTCGTTATTTACTATTCTGTAATCCGCCAGCCTTTTTTCTTCCTGAGGAGTGAGTATTGCGTTTATCTTTTTAGAGAACTCTTTTGTTACTGTGTTGTATAAATTCAGAATTTCACTTCTTTCTGCCTTGAAATCCTGGATCCAGAGTTCATTTTCCTCCTGATCAAAAAGTCTCACCCGGAGGCAAACACTGTCCCCTATACACGTCACAGCCCCTTCAATGAAAGTATTTACTCCTAACTCACCGGCTATTTCCGGAATTGACTTATTTGTGTTCCGATAGGAATTTGAAGTTGTTTTTGATTTAACATGCAGTGCACTGACCTTCTGAATATCGGTGAGAAGCTCATTATGCATGCCTGCAACAAAATAATCCAATGTATCCGTTCCCAGATAATTGTTAAATGGCAGGATTAAAACCGATGGTTTTTGTTCAGATAGTGGATTTATGATCTTGGGTAAGAAATAATACAAGACAAAAGCCAATAAGGCAATGATCAATATTCCAACAACTATGGTTGTTTTTCCAAAACTTAATGGCCTTATCAATTCACCCGTATCAATAGTAAAATCCAGAAGACTTTCATCCACACACTCGACCTTATAAATTCCTATAGGTTTTCCAACCCCTTTTAATACATGTGCACCAATGGACTCTATCTTTAATCCTTCTTTGTTCTTAATGTCACTATAAACTTTTTCAGAGATTATGATGCCACTTGTATCTATAACATTGTGAATCCTGGAAGCGATGTTCACACCATCGCCCAGCACATCTTTCTTCTCAAAGATCACATCTCCTAAATGAATCCCGATACGTATTGGAATCTCCAACACTTTGCAGGCTTTCTGAAATGAAACAGCGCACATAACCGCTTCGATATTAGAAGAAAAGCTGGCCAAAGTACCACCCTCCATATCTTTCAACCATCGACCATTGAATTTTTTGATAAGTCGTTTGTGGATTCGCTGGTTTTTTCTGAGGATTTCAAACGCTTTTCTCTCATCTTCCTTTAATAAGGAATCATAACCGACAATGTCAGTAAACATAATAGCGGCTAAGCGTCTTTGCGGCACTGCTGTGTAATGTATAGATTAAAAATCAGCTGTTCGAGAACCTATCTTACTTCAAGTTACAAAAAATTGCATAAAGCCAAGAGTAATCGGAGCAACATATAATATCCAAACTCAAGAAAGTTAACAAATAAAACCACTCGGCCACAATAAGGTTCAGCAATCTTTCTTTTCTGGTATAAATATCCATCTGGAGCGGAAAAGCCGTCTCGTGCACACCTGTCTTAGCAATAAAAAAAACCTCACGGGGAGCGAGGGTATTTTGTCCATCATTCAAATCTTTATCGATAAAGAAACTGGAAAGAATGATAAGCCTGTTGATTCTGATTGGAAATTTGTATATTAAATGATTAACAGGAAATAAAACGAAAAACCAAACATAGGTAACATGAAACGTCGAGACTTCATTCAAAAAAGTGCCGGGTTTGCTGCAGGCACGATGTTTACGGGTTTAGGAACTTCTAAATTATTCGGCCTTACAAATTCAAGTGCATCGGGGACCATAGCTGCCATTGAGACAGTCACCCTGAATAATGGGGTAAAAATGCCCATTCTTGGATTCGGGACACTGTATCTTAATGATGACCTTGGTGTTCAATGTGTTTCCGAGGCCATTTCCCTGGGATATCGTCTGATCGATACAGCTAAAGTTTATGAAAATGAAGAAGCTGTCGGAGCCGGCATTAAAAAGAGCGGGATCAACAGGGAAGAACTTTTTGTCACTTCCAAGATCTGGGTGGATGATTATGGTTACGAATCAGGGAAGAAGGCTTTTCAGACCGCGCTGGACAAACTGGATATGGACTATCTGGATCTCTATCTCCTACACCGGCCACGTGGAGATATCAAAGGCGCCTGGCAGGCATTGGAAGATCTGTATGAGGAAGGGAAAATAAAAGTCATCGGAGTGAGCAACTTTGAAGACAAGGACCTGGATGAGCTGATGACCTATGCGAAGATCACGCCGGCTGTCAATCAGATTGAAACGCATGCTTTCTTCCAGCAGGAAAAGGCAAACAAGTCATTGAAAAAACGAGGAATACAAATGGAGGCCTGGTCTCCTTTGGCACAGGGGCGAAACGAGCATTTCACCAATGAGGTCCTGGCAGAGATTGGTAAAAAGTATAATAAATCCAATGCCCAAATCAGCTTGCGATGGCATTACCAGAGAGGTATTGTAACCATCCCCAGAACCTCTAAAAAGGAACATATGATGGAGAACCTGAATATCTTTGATTTTGTTCTTGATAAATCCGATATGAAGAAGATCGATCCGCTCGATCTGAACATAACCCAATTCCCGGAGTGGGAATAAGAAAATCCACAAGGTTGCAAGAGATTCAAGATGCTAATTATGTGGTGGATTTCAGTTAAGAATAGACGACCATTGAACTGTTATATTTGTTCTGACTAATTATAAGATTATTGGGTATTAATTATACAATCTTTTTCAATCCAAAAATCAGAAATCCACACCTAAATGTGAGGGTTTGCTAATGTATTAATAACAAGTAGAAACTTACTTAATAAAAACACAAAAAAGAGACTGATTCAATAGTCATAGGAATCAGTCTCCAATCTTGTGTACATAGAAAATGATATTAAACAAATATCAAATAAGTAAGGCCTTTTAATTAATACCTGTTACCCGGGCGGTCAATAAAATCATCAATCAATTCATTTACATCATCAGCCCATTCCCATTGTACTACATGTCCTGAATTTTCAAACAAATGATCCTCAGAGCCTGGAAAGAATTCGTCCAGATAATCCTCAGGTGGCAGCTGCCCTGTGTATATGCACATGATTGGCATGCTCCAGCCAATCGGATTATTCACATCCTCTGCTGTAAAATTGTACCAAATGTTGGCCATCAACCAGTTTGGATAAACTATAAAATACTGTCCCCAATCCACCAAATCCTGTGGTGCGTTCGGGCCCAATAACCCGGCAAGCATACCTTGTTTAATCTGCGGGGTTAAGCCTAATAAGAAATTGTGAAAACCTTCGCGCCAGGCTATATGACCAGCTCTGGCAGGATCTCCATCAGGTGGCCAGGGATTAAATCCTCCATCGATGTTAATAAGGTCAGTAATCATACCAGGATACTTCTGTTCAAATTTCCCGAGAACAACAGGGCCCATACTAAATCCGATACCCACAAATTTATTGAAGCCTTCCTTTTTAACAACTTCATAGATAGCATCTGCCATAAGTTCCATAGTATACTCCATTCCCATAGGAGAATCGCTTAACCCATGGCCGGGCAAATCAATATAGATACACTTCGCTTTATCTCTAAAGTATTCATATTGTTTTGTGAATACTGTATTGGGATTTGTCCAGCCTGGTACCCATACCATACGAATTGGTCCTTTCCCCATGATCCTGTAATGCACCTTTAAACCAGTATTTTTCATAACAATATACCGGTCCTGGTCAAGCCCCTTTCCTTTGCGAGCATTTTCATCGATGCTTTCGCTAAAGGGTTCGGGTTCCTTTTCTCCCCAGATATCAGTCGATTCCGAGCAGGCAAAAAGCAAACTAACTAGAAAGAGAAATTGAAATAATCTTTTCATTGATAAAGGGATTAAGTGTGATTAAAGTTTGACTATACTACTGGAACACAGGGAATTAAATATTAGTTCCTTGTTATTTACAATTGTTTCCCAGTAGAACTTATCTATTCTTAAAACTATAATTATCCTTAAAGACCGCAGACTTGCCGCCAATGGCGGGAATAGGTGTACAACCACGTTTAGGAAACAGGTTTTCCCTGAACTTCTCAATGGTTCTTGACAGATGGTGGAAACAACTCCGCGGGTATTAGGTCTGCCATTAAGGAGAAAATTATAAATATTGCATCCCGTGCAAGCTCATCTTAATAAAAAGATGCAGATTAGATCGTCTGAGAAAAACTTCCAAAAAACATATTTATAAGTTCAAAAATTTTTATATTTTGGCTTTCCCCATTTGAAGCGTCCAAAAAAAATGAAAAAAAAGATCAGAAAAATACTCGTGGCAAACCGTGGCGAGATTGCCATACGGATCTTCCGTGCTGCCACCGAACTCGGCATCAGAACAGTAGCAATTTATTCAGAAGAGGATAAGAGATCACTTCACCGGTATAAGGCGGATGAAGCCTATATGGTGGGCAAAGGACAAGGCCCTTTGAGGGCTTACCTCGCAATTGATGAGATTATTTCTCTTGCAAAAAAAGAAGGAGTTGATGCAATACACCCTGGTTATGGTTTTTTATCTGAAAATGATCAATTTTCATTTGCTTGTGAAGAGGCTGGAATTATATTTATCGGGCCCTCAGGTGATATAATAGCAGCCATGGGTAACAAGGTTGAAGCTAAAAAAATTGCTTCCAGGATCGGCTTGCCTTTAATCCCAGGGACTGATAGTGTGGCAGATGAGGAAACAGCGTTGCAATTCTCTGAAGAGATCGGCTATCCGGTCATGCTGAAGGCTTCCTATGGAGGAGGAGGAAGAGGAATGAGGATCGCCGGTAATCCGGTGGAACTGAAAAAATATTTTAAGGAAGCGTCCAGTGAATCTTTAAAAGCATTTGGTAGATCTGATATTTTCATTGAGAAATATGTAGATCGGCCGAAACATATCGAAGTGCAGGTACTGGGAGATAACTACGGCAACATTGTCCATTGTTATGAACGTGATTGCTCAATCCAACGCAGACACCAGAAGGTAGTGGAATTTGCTCCGGCCATCTGCCTGCATCGATCAGAGGATTCTCGAAGCATAAGAAATGGAATGTATGAGGCAGCATTAAAGCTTTCCAGGGAGATTGGTTACACAAGTGCCGGTACTGTTGAATTTTTATACGACCCGGATTCAGGCAAGTTTTATTTCATGGAAATGAATACCAGAATCCAGGTGGAACATACCGTAACGGAAATGTTGACGGGTATTGACCTTGTAAAGTCACAAATACTTATTGCAGAAAATTATGCGCTTTCAGATGACGATATTGGCATTCCTGATCAGGATTCTATTAAGACCAACGGGGTTTCGATCCAGTGCAGGGTTACCACTGAAGATCCTGCTGCTGATTTTATACCGGATTACGGACGTTTGTCCGCCTACCGTTCACCATCAGGATTCGGTATCCGGCTCGATGCGGGAAACGCCTATTCCGGCGCGGTGATCTCCCCTTTTTATGATTCACTTCTGGTCAAGATCTCATCCTGGGGCAGGAGCATGTCAGAATCCGCAAGCAGAATGGACCGCGCTCTGGCTGAGTTTCGCATCAGGGGACTTAAAACCAATATTCATTTCATGCGGGAGATCATGCAGGATGTGAATTTCCTGTCTGGAGATACCCGGACAGATTACCTCGACTTGCATCCCCATCTGACAGATACCCCGCTACCCCAGGACAGGGCTTCGAAACTCCTGGCATTTATCGCCGATGTATCTGTGAATGGCAATCCAATAGTAAAAAAGAAGTCGCCTGAGGCTAAAAGACTGTATCCTGCTCCACCGGTTGTCGATGACAATGCTGAAATACAGGAAGGAACACGACAGATATTAGATAAAAAAGGACCCGAGGGACTGGT
>JAHEGY010000219.1 GCA_024644875.1 Cyclobacteriaceae bacterium | reverse complement strand
AACAAATTTCACCAATAGCTATTATTATGATGGGGGCTTCAGGTAAAATATTTAAATGCGAATCCCTGGAAGATATCCTTCCTTTGGCATTTGGAAGTTCCTACCTAAAATAATCTTTGCTTATTCTCCTGAAGAACTAAGATTTAACCACAAATTCTTTTTTTATACTTGATTTATACCTTTTTTATCATTTTTTTTTCACTATTGATTTAATGTGTATTTTTGTTTTCCCTTGATATTCCTGAACTATTCACATCTGAATTTTTCAGTAAAAAACAAGTACACTAAAAAGAAAATTATTTGATGAAAAAAGCCACCAAAGAGGTATACCTAAAATGGTACGAAGAAATGTTGTTCTGGAGAAAGTTTGAAGATAAACTGGCTGCCGTATATATTCAACAAAAAGTTCGTGGATTTTTGCACCTGTATAATGGTCAGGAAGCTGTATTGGCAGGAGCCTTACATGCAATGGACCTTACGAAAGATAGAATGATTACAGCCTATAGGAACCATGTTCAGCCGATAGGAATGGGTGTAGACCCCAGAAAAGTAATGGCGGAATTATATGGAAAAGTAACTGGTACTTCTAAAGGAATGGGTGGTTCCATGCATATTTTTTCAAAAGAACACAGGTTCTATGGAGGTCACGGAATAGTTGGAGGGCAAATACCTTTAGGGGCCGGATTGGCTTTTGCCGATAAGTATTTTAAAAGGGATTCAGTAACTCTTTGCTATATGGGTGATGGTGCTGTAAGACAAGGCTCACTGCATGAGACCTTTAATTTGGCTATGCTCTGGCAATTACCGGTCGTATTTGTTTGTGAGAATAACGGTTATGCGATGGGAACTTCTGTGGCAAGAACTGCTCACACTACAGATATTTGGAAACTTGGATTGGGATATGAAATGCCTTGTGCCCCTGTTGATGGGATGGATCCATTAACAGTAGCTGAGGAAATGAGTAAGGCAATAGAAAGAGCAAGGAGTGGTGGAGGACCCACATTCCTGGAAATGAAAACATATCGATACAGAGGGCATTCAATGTCTGATGCTCAACACTACAGGACAAAGGATGAGGTTGAAGAATATAAGAAGATAGATCCTATTACGCAGGTTCTTGATGTTATTAAAGAGAAGAAATACGCCTCTGAAGAGGAAATTAAAGCGATTAATGATAGGGTGAAAAATCTTGTGAAAGAGTGTGAGAAATTTGCAGAAGAGTCTGAATATCCTCCGGTAGAACAGCTTTACGATATGGTTTATGAACAAGAAGACTATCCCTTTGTACAACACAAATTATAAGTAAATGGCTGAAGTAATAAATATGCCCAGATTAAGCGATACCATGGAAGAGGGTACCGTTGCAAAATGGTTAAAAAATGTTGGTGATAAGATTGAAGAGGGAGATATCTTGGCTGAGATAGAAACAGATAAGGCCACCATGGAATTTGAATCCTTTCACGAAGGCACCTTACTGCATATTGGCATTGCTGAAGGAGATGGCGCACCGGTAGATACATTATTGGCAATAATAGGCGACGAAGGAGAAGATATTTCGTCTCTATTAAACGGTAACCAGGGAACATCAAATAATAAAGTTGAAACTGTTGAGGAGACAATAACCTCAGAAAAAACAGAAGATTCTTCAGTAAAAGCAGAAAGTAATATTTCAAGTGAAATTCCGGAAGGTGTTGAGATTATTAAAATGCCACGCCTCAGTGATACGATGGAAGAAGGTACCGTTGCCACTTGGTTAAAAAAAGTAGGAGATGAAGTGGAAGAAGGGGATATACTGGCCGAGATTGAAACAGATAAGGCAACCATGGAATTTGAATCCTTCTACTCAGGGCAGCTTCTTTATATAGGAATTAAGGAAGGTGAATCTGCACCTGTTGATGAAGTATTGGCCATAATTGGTCCGGCCGGAACAAATGTTGAGTCAGTATTGCAGTCAAAACCTTCTTCAAAGACGGAAACAACTGCGGCTACTGAGACAGAGAGAATAGCTCCTCAGGAAGCAACAAAAGAAGAGAACAAAGAGGAAAAACCATTAAATACAGGACAGCGGGTATTTGTTTCTCCATTAGCGAGAAAAATCGCTACGGAAAAGGGAATAGATCTTATGGCTGTTAAGGGTAGCGGAGATCACGGAAGGATTGTTAAGCGAGATGTAGAAAATTTTGTACCGTCTGAGGAAGTTATTGCTCCTGCTGCGGTAGCTGAAACCAAAACAACTCCGGAGAGTCAAATAACTTTGCCGCAAATCCTTCCAACCGGGGAAGAACATTTTGAAGAGGTGAAAAACTCTCAAATGCGCAAGGTAATAGCCAAACGATTGAGTGAATCTAAGTTTACGGCTCCTCATTATTACTTAATGATTGAGGTTGACATGGATAATGCCATGGCTTCCAGGGAAAAGATCAATAGTCTTCCAGACACCAAAGTTTCGTTTAATGATATGGTGGTCAAGGCCTGTGCCATGGCACTTAAAAAACATCCTCAGGTTAATACATCCTGGAATGGAGATACTACCCGATATAATCAGCACATTCATGTGGGTGTGGCTGTGGCAGTAGACGACGGTTTGGTAGTGCCTGTATTAAAATTTACAGATCAGATGAGCTTAACGCAGATTGGAACCTCAGTGAAAGATTTGGCGGGTAGAGCTAGAATTAAAAAATTAACTCCTGCCGAAATGGAGGGAAGTACTTTTACGGTTTCTAACCTGGGTATGTTTGGTATTCTTGAGTTTACATCAATTATAAATCAACCTAATTCTGCCATTCTCTCAGTAGGCGCTATCGTTGAAAAGCCTGTTGTTAAAAACGGACAAATAGTTGTAGGAAATACAATGAAGATTAGCCTGGCATGTGATCACAGAACGGTTGATGGTGCAACAGGAGCGCAGTTTCTACAGACACTAAGGGCATATTTGGAGAATCCGGTTACCATGTTAGCTTGATAAAATAAAATCTGTTTCTTGAAAAAACGTTTGACTTTACATAGTATAAGGTATCCCAAATACTTAGGGTGCCTTTTATTATTTAGAATACAAATAAGGCATGTAATTTTACTTTTAGCTCTATCTTTTTTAACGGCCTGTGGTTCTTTAAAAAAGGCGCAATCCACTAATGCCCCTGCTGGCCCGGACGAGCTTAAAGGAAATTTGGGAAATACTTTGGCGAAGAACAATGCTAAGGAAACCGAGACTCCTACTGTAAAGAAAATTCCAAAAAGTAAATTTTCAGATAGCACCAGAGTGTTCGGAATAATGAATTTTTTGGCATCGGATTCCTTAAAAGGTCGGGATTCAGGAAGTGAAGGAATAGAAAAAGCCGCAGAATTTATAGAAGGTATCTTTGTTAAAAATGGATTAAAGCCTTATTTCCAGACATTTAAGGATACCTTAACCAATTTTGAAAAGCCGGCTTATAATATTGTTGGCGTTCTGAAAGGAACCGATAAGCAACTTCAAAATGAATATATTATTATTGGGGCGCACTATGATCATATTGGTGAACTAATAGCCGAAAACGGTGATGCTATTGCCAATGGCGCGAATGACAATGCTTCCGGGACAACTACGGTATTGGAGCTTGCAAGGTATTTTGGGAATTCCAAAAGTAATAAAAGAAGCCTCATCTTTGCCCTGTTTAGTGCCGAGGAGAAGGGTTTGCTGGGATCCAATCATCTGGCCAAAAAGTTGAAGGAAGAAGATCTTAACCTCTATCTGATGCTTAATTTCGAGATGACTGGTGTTCCTATGGTAGATAAGGACTATATGATGTATGTTACAGGTTATGATAAATCCAATCTGGCAGAGGAAACTAATAAATATGCGAATAAAAATATGGTTGGCTTCTTACCCACGGCCAAAGAGTTTGGTCTTTTTCAAAGATCGGATAACTATCCTTTTCATACCGAGTTTAATATTCCTTCACAGACCTACTGCACTTTTGATTTCACCAATTTTAATTTCTACCACAAG
>JAHEGY010000218.1 GCA_024644875.1 Cyclobacteriaceae bacterium | reverse complement strand
TAAATAGTGCATGGCGGTACTGGCTTCGCCCACACCAGGGAATATCACCTTATCGGCTGAGGCAAGTTTCTCAGGATCATCTGTAATTTCAGGCTCAACACCGAGGCGGTGCAATGCATTGGTAACAGAAATGACATTTCCTGCATTATATTTAACTATAACCGTTTTCACAGACCAAAACTATATAAAATTGTTAGATAAATTGTGCTATAAAAAATATTAAAGTATGCTGAAAGGAGTACTTCAAGCTACGGGATAGTAATTAAACCTTATGGCAATTCCAACTAATCCACTTCTGCTATAATCTGAATATGCCAAAGACTGTTTCCCGATTCTACTCCCGTTCTTAATAAGAACTGATGCGTTCCGGAGGATTATTGATGAACCGTAGAGGACTGAATAGCAGATCGGGATCCTGACAATACGGAGTTTACCGGGGCGATTATTGGAACTCAGCTGGAACTCATTGCGAAACACAATAAAATCCATCCGGTATACTAACTCCGGATGGATTGATCTTCCCTGTCCTTTAGGCCTGGTTCAGGATGGTCCAGGCATACCTGATAAGAATAAAGTCAGAAGTAAACAATTTAATAATTGCAGCCTATTCAAAATGAAAATTGTTTCAGACAGGGGGTTTTGTGAAAATAAGGGTCAATAACTTATGACACCTCCACCTTCATGAAACCAGACTCCATTGACATAATCAACAACTCCATACAAGGTATATGAACCCTTCGCACCGGCAAATCTACCATTGCCATCATAAATAAAATAGTTCTGGTAGTGGCCATTTACGGGATCTTCACCAGCACCGGTCATTACAACAAAGATCTGGTCTCCGTTTGAGGCTGTAACTGTACCCAATACCATTGGAGGGTCGGCGTCAGTGCAATAGCCCAGTTCGACTATTATATTGCCCATATGAGAACCTTTCCCTGTTCCTTCGATAACCGCTTGGTAGTAGCCGGTACAATCTCCGGTTCCATCAATGTAATATATTGTGCCTTCTGAACTGAATTTGATCGGCCTTTCCACCAAATCACCTCTTCTTTCATGTGAGGTAAAACTCAGGTCAGGATTTGCTTTGTAGGAGAGCAACGGGGCAAATATTAATGCGGCATTAACCTCATCCTGGTTTGATGACTTGATCTCCTCAATTTGATTGCCGTCCTGGCATCCAAAGAGTAACAGGATCAATAGAATTGAAATTCGGGTATTATTTTTCATGGTTCAGCAGTAAACATTAAATAAATGATAAAACAAATGACCTGTACAAGCTATGAAATAATCAATTCTCCTGTTATCGTATATATCTCAAATGTTTTCTTATTTGTCTCAACAGGTTAAGGGAGGGGATTTATATGCCAACCTTGCTGGGATTGATCCCATATTCCTGCTTGAAATGCATGCTGAAATGAGATATGCTTTTAAATCCGACCTGAAAAGCAACTTCCGACACGGTCAGGGTTGTAGATGATAATAGCTCTTTCGCCCTGTTCAATCGTATCGATCTTATATACCTGCCCACGGTCTGGTTTGTGAGGGCTTTGAATTTTCGATACAATTGGGCCCGGCTCATATTCATTTCCCTGCACAGCTTTAAAATGCCAAATTCCTCCTCTGCCAGGTTGTTTTCAATGATTTCCCGGACCTGTTTCATGAAGGCGACTTCAATGGGGATGTCCCTGGCAAATTGTTTGCTTTCCGAACTGCCGGAGAAGGCAAAATGGTTCTGGATCCGCTTTCTGGCTTCGATCAGGTTCTCCAACCGGATAAACAATTCAGTTTGATCAAAGGGCTTAGGCAGGAAGGCATCACTTCCCTTCTTCAATCCCTGAATTTTCGATAAATTGTCTGCTTTGGCTGTCAGTATTACAACAGGAATATGGCTGGTCCGGATATCCTTCTTAACATTCTCCAGAAATTCATACCCATTCATGACTGGCATCATGAGGTCACTGATTATTATGTCCGGAATTACCCGCAATGCCTTTTCCAAACCTTCCCGGCCATTATAAGCGATCTCAATACTATACTTTTCCTTTAGGATCTCGCATAGGAATTTAACAACATCTTTGTTGTCTTCGACTATTAACAGGATTGGTTTCTCTGTCTCCGTGTACAAACTAACCAGATCGGGGTATTCGTGATTCTGATCAAGGTATAAATAGGGACTGACAGATTTCTCAATCCCTTCATAAGTGATCTCCGGTTGTGGAATTTCGTTATTTTCCACGGGTAATCTGACAGTAAAGGTAGCTCCATCACCAGGGCGGCTTTTAACCCATATATCGCCGTCTAAAAGATGTACCAGTTCCCTGGTCAATGAAAGACCAAGTCCCGAACCGCCTGTATCGAAAGTACCTGCATCATTGGCCCTGTAAAAGCGATTAAAAACAAATTCCAACTCATTTTCCGCAATGCCTATCCCTGTATCCTCCACCTCGATTATAAATGATCTACCCTTCCCGGGCTCCTCCTCTAGCTTAGCATGCAGGCCAACATTACCTCCGTCATTTGTATATTTTATGGCATTGGACAAAAGGTTTGACACAATGTGTATCAGTTTATCCGGATCATAATCCATGTTGAATTCCTGATGTGGAGAAAAGAAATCCATCCCTATATTTCTGCTTTCAGCATATGAGGCAAATGACTCCGTTAAGTACTTCAAATACAATATAATATCACCATTTACAGGATCGCTTTTCATCATCCCGGATTCCAGTTTGGAAAGATCAAGCATCTGATTGATCAGATTGAGCAACTTCTTCCCCTTTGCCCGGATTTGCTCAAGCTCATCGGCAAATAAATCCCCATTTTTTCTTTGGATAAGGTCAGTCATCCCCAGGATAATAGTCAGGGGAGTTCTGAATTCATGGGTAATATTCGTATACAACTTTGTTTTAGCTTCGTCCAGTTCCTTCAATTTCCTGGACTCTGATAAGTCAATATCTCTTTGCTGTCTTATATAAAAAAGTATAAACATTAAAGTGGTTCCGGATATCCAGAGAATATTTAAGACATAAAACAACAGGTTATTTGCCGGTGTTACATATTCAGGCACCGTTATGAGTCCTTGGCTCAGGGCTACGATCAGAATTGTTAAAGCATATACAACAAAAAGGACAATGGTTTTCTGCGCATTATTCAATAAAACAGACGAAAAGGCACAGGTTAATCCTACAAATATTAATCCCATGGAAGTAGCAATGCCTCCAAGAATGAGCATGGCTATCCCAGTAAGAAGTATGATTGACAATAGGAAAAGAAAGTTAATTGTTTGGATGTTTCTCAACATCGCCTGACAGGGCATATATATCAGATAAAAAACGATCAGAATAAGTCCATATAAGAACACGACCTCAATCCCCAGGGCATAGGCAATAGAGGTCATTACACATATGCAAAAAAAAGCTGCCAGGGTCCATATCCACAGCCATTTCATCTGAAGGTGGATCCTGGAAGGAAGATCTTGCCTGATCAGTATGCTGCTGATTTTTTCTCCTATATTCATCCGAAATGACCTGGATACCAGGAAATTTTACACTAAAAAGTATATAATAGAAAATCAATCAGGACAGGCCGGGATCCATTAAAAACAGTTCCAAAACAGGCCAAAATCCACCATACAATTTAACAATATTAAAAGTGAGATCAAATGGAATAAACTTCTATTTTAACTCGAAATATATACCAGAAAATCTACTGGGTGCATTTGTCTTGCAAAACAGATCCCTGCATATATAGACTCATCAAACCATTGCGGTGCTGTGCCGCATTTAGGGATTGTCGGTTTTTTTCATTTTAACCACTTGTAATAAAGTTCCAATGCATAATCCGGATTTAACCGCTCTGGTTTACTATTCATCCCTTAAAATATAGGCAGGATTTGTATTGGCGGCTGATAAAATAATAAAAGTGGTGGTCAGGAGTGCTATGACCAAGACGCCCAGGCTACCGAAAATCAGAGTTCCTATTCCAA
>JAHEGY010000003.1 GCA_024644875.1 Cyclobacteriaceae bacterium | reverse complement strand
GCTGCCTTTTCTGAGGATGTCCCGATGACCACACGATCTGGTTTCATAAAATCATCAACAGCAACACCCTCCCTCAAAAATTCGGGATTTGAAACAACATCAAATTCAATGTGCGTTTTTTCGGATATAGCATTCCTGACCAATTCTGTGGTTCCAACGGGTACCGTCGATTTATTGACTATGATTGTATATTCTGATATTAAGGAACCCAGTTGCTCTGCCACATCAATCACATAATTCAAATCAGCAGACCCATCTTCATTTGGCGGTGTGGGCAATGCTAAAAATATGACTGAAGAACCTTTTATACCTTCTTTAAGATCAGTAGTGAAGATCAATCTGCCCTCACGTTGATTTCTTTCAAAGAGAACATCAAGACCAGGTTCGTAAATCGGGACCTGTCCCTGTCTGAGGCTATCTACTTTTCCTTTATCTATGTCTATGCAAGTCACGTAATTCCCGGTTTCAGCAAAACAGGTACCCGTAACCAGGCCTACATATCCGGTTCCTACAACAGAGATTTTC
This sequence comes from Cyclobacteriaceae bacterium, assembly GCA_024644875.1. Classification (GTDB taxonomy): domain Bacteria; phylum Bacteroidota; class Bacteroidia; order Cytophagales; family Cyclobacteriaceae; genus JAGTVG01. The sequence continues at coordinate 98,970 of JAHEGY010000003.1, read as the reverse complement.
ATAAGTTTGTTATTTAAAAAGTAAAACTATCCCTTCTGAATATTATTGTCATACCTTTTACTATTTTAATTGTTAAAAGGCATAAAACGCTCCAGGAGGAATTTTCCCGTATTTATTTTTGATTTTAGATAAGTTCATTATCTTTGCAGTCCGTTTCTGAATAAAAGTAGAAGAATGATTATAATTAACGTTAAAGAAAACGAGTCGATCGACAAGGCGCTGAAAAGGTTCAAAAAGAAATTTGAAAGAACAGGTGTACTTAAAGAAGTGCGGGCAAGGTCTTTTTATGAGAAGCCAAGCATCAAGAGAAGAAATGTTCGAATAAAAGCTGCCTACAGGCAAAAAATGCAAACTCAAGAAAATCAATAATCCTTTACTTTTCACAAAAAAATCATTAAGTTAGTTTTCCGTTGAATGGTGGGAACATACTTGATGGTAAAATCATTTCTTAAATATCTCCAGTACGAAAAAAGATACAGCCAGCATACAATTACCTCGTATAGTACTGATCTGGGCCAATTTGAAAAGTTTATTAATTTTCGTTATCCCAACATAAAAATTGAAGAAGCTGATCATAAAATAATCAGGGAATGGCTCGTTTTCCTGATGGAAGAAAATAATAATCCGAGATCCATTAATCGTAAGATTGCTTCTTTAAGATCCTATTATAAATTTCTTCTTAAACAGGAATTGATTGACAGGGACCCCAGCCTCAAGATCAGGGTTCTAAAATCCCCAAAAAATATTCCACAGTTCATTAATGAGGTTGATATCATTCGTATTCTTGATGAACACGAGTATGAAGAAGGCTTCGAAGGCATAAGAGATAAATTGTTATTGGAGTTGCTGTATGGGACAGGCATTAGGATGTCTGAACTAATAAATATGAAGGAAAGCGACATAAATTATTATGATGAATCCGTGAAGGTGCTGGGCAAGCGCAATAAAGAAAGAGTCATTCCCTTGTCAAGGGAACTGATAATCCTATTAAAAAAATATGGTATTGAAAAAAGAAAGAATTTCAACACAAACGAAATTGATTATATTATCGTTACTAATAAAGGGGGCAAATGCTATCCAATGATGGTATATCGAACGGTAAAAAAGTATCTCGATATTTTTACAACTCTAGATAAAAGAAGTCCACATATTCTTAGGCATACATTTGCAACCCATTTGTTGAATAAAGGTGCTGAATTAAATGCGGTTAAGGATTTACTGGGTCATACCAGCCTGGCCGCTACGCAGGTTTACACACATAATTCGCTTGAGAAACTCAAAAAGGTGTTTGATCAAGCACATCCAAAAGCTTAGTTTAATTATTAAATTTCATTGGTTATGAAGGTACAAATGCAATCTGTCCGGTTTAACGCTGACAAAAAACTTCTTGATTACATTCAGAAAAGAGTAGATAAACTCGACCGAATCTATGAAAGAATTACAGATGGTGAAGTTATCATGCGTGTAGAAAAGAATGACCAAAGCATGAACAAAACGATCGAATTTAAGATTAATATCCCCGGTGAACAGCTTTTTGTTAAAGAAAAATCCAGAACATTTGAAGCTGCTACTGATGTTGCAATTGATACACTTATACGCCAGTTAAAAAAGTATAAGAATAAAAAATACGGAAGATAAACCAACAGGTGATCTGTCTGCCATTGTGAACAGACAGGCAGATTACTTTATTCTATACCAAAAGCTGCTTTTACCTTATCTACATAATCCAGTTTTTCCCAGGTAAACAATTCAACCTCTAATTCTATCTTTTCAATCAGACCGTTGTTAGGTCTTTCAAAACTCTTTTTAATGGTTATTGGATCACGACCCATGTGGCCATATGCCGCTGTTTCCTGATAGATCGGATGCCGCAATTTCAGGTTTTTCTCTATCAGACCCGGCCGTAGATCGAAGATCTCCTGTATTTTTTCGGCGATCTTACCATCATTTTCCTTAACATGATTGGTGCCATAGGTATCGACAAATACGCCCATGGGTTTAGCAACGCCTATAGCATAGGATAACTGCACAAGCATCTGATCTGCAACACCTGCTGCCACAAGATTTTTTGCGATATGCCTTGTGGCATAAGCAGCTGACCTGTCAACCTTACTTGGATCTTTGCCGGAGAAGGCCCCTCCTCCATGTGCTCCTTTACCGCCATATGTGTCAACAATGATCTTTCTTCCAGTTAAACCTGTATCTCCATGAGGGCCTCCAATTACAAACTTTCCCGTTGGATTAATAAAGTAATTTATATCATCATTAAATAATTTTTTAATGCCCGAAGGCAAATTTTTCATTACTCTTGGAATCAGGATATTGATGATATCATGCTTTATCTGATCGCACATTTCCTCATCTGCCCTGATCTGAGCAGCCTTGGTAGAATCCGTTGGATTAATGAATTCATCATGTTGGGTAGATACAACAATTGTATCAATTCTGACAGGTTTGTGATCATCTGAATATTCTATGGTAACCTGGGATTTGGCGTCAGGCCTCAGATACTTAATTTCATTATTTTCCCTTCGGATCTTAGCTAACTCAATAAGCAGATCATGTGCGAGCGCTATGGGTAAAGGCATATAATTTTTAGTCTCTCTGGAAGCAAATCCAAACATCATACCCTGGTCTCCTGCACCCTGTTCCTCGTCTTTGCCTTTTTCAACACCCCGGTTTATATCTGAGGATTGTTCATGTATTGCAGAAAGAATTCCACAGGAATCTCCTTCAAACATGTAATCGCTATTCGTATAGCCGATCTTATTGATAACATTTCTGGTAATCTGTTGAACATCCAGATAAGTATTGGATTTCACTTCTCCTGCCAATACTACCTGTCCTGTAGTAACAAGAGTTTCGCAGGCAACCTTTGAACCAGGATCAAATGCTAAAAAATTATCGACAAGGGCGTCGGAGATCTGGTCTGAAATTTTATCCGGATGGCCTTCAGAAACTGATTCAGATGTAAATAAATAGGACATAATATTTAGATTTTTTGATTGGCAAAAATATAAATAATCATATTAAATGTATGCTGTTGTAAAAGAATAAATTATAAGGTTTTTATTTTTAGAAAATTTAATCGTTCTTAGAATTAAAAATTATAGCCAACATGAGTTCCTTTGAAAACATTCTGTTAAAGGCTGAAGATCAGATAGCCACCCTTACAATAAACAGACCCGATAAACTGAATGCAATAAATAAATTTACCCTTCTGGAATTAAAATGTGCCCTTCAGAAGGTATGCATGAATAAAAATATTAAGGCCCTTATCATAACTGGATCTGGAGAAAAAGCATTTATTGCCGGAGCTGATATAAATGAGATTGCCACGCTGGATGAATCTAATGCAAGGTCTTTTTCCGAGAATGGGCAGGAAATATTCAGATTAATAGAGAATTCCCAAAAACCTGTAATTGGTGCAATCAATGGTTATGCCTTGGGTGGTGGGTGTGAATTGGCTTTGTCCTGTCATCTTCGATTGGCCTCGTATAATGCTAAATTCGGATTGCCGGAAGCATCATTGGGAATACTGCCGGCTTTTGGCGGAACGCAACGTTTAACTCGATTGATCGGTAAAGGAAGAGCACTTGAAATTATGCTTACTGGCGATATGATATCCGCAGAAAGAGCATTAGAAATAGGCCTGGTCAATCACATAGTAGAAAAACCATCCGATCTTATGCCTTCCTGTAAAAAAATCCTTGACAAAATTTTAAGAAATGCCCCGCTCTCCGCCGGAAAGATAATAACTGCCACAAACGCGGCATATTCTAAAGAGGGTTACCTGGCAGAAACAGATTGCTTTGCTGACCTAATTAAAACTGACGATTTCACAGAAGGAACAAAAGCTTTTATCGAAAAGAGAACGCCAAAGTTTATTGGATCATAAAGCTTTTTATTGATGGGCAGATTATCATCCCTGGTTAAAGAAACAGCTATTTACGGCGTATCCAGCATCCTCGGCAGAATGTTGAACTGGCTTCTTGTCCCACTTTATACACAGTATCTGCTTCCCGATGAATATGGCATCGTGACTGAACTTTATGCGTATGCGGCCTTTCTCCTGATTATTTATACTTATGGGATGGAGACCGCATTCTTCAGGTTTACCAATAAAAACGAGAATAATCAAGATTTTATCCTGAATCAATCCCAGGCCTCAATTCTTGTTTCCAGTGTTCTGCTATCTACTATGCTTATTTTATTTGCAACACCTATTACTAACTATCTTGAATATCCCGGAAAGGAAAAATACATCATCTGGTTCAGTGTGATACTTGCTATTGATGCCATAGTGGCAATTCCTTTCGCTAATTTGAGATTAAGGCAGAAAGCTAAAAGATTTGCCTGGATCAAACTGGTCAACATTTTCCTGAATATAGGATTTAACCTTTTTTTTATTGTTTTATGCACTTATATCGTTACGCAAACCGGGGAATCATCACTGAAGAATATTATTGCTCGATTCTTTAACCAAAAAGAGCTCGTCGACTACATTTTTATCTCTAACCTTATCGCCAGTGGCGCTATGTTCATCATCTTTTTAAAAGACATTATTAAAATCCGCATTAGATTGAACTGGGATTTATTGAAGGAAATGTACAAATACGCTTTCCCTATAATGATAATGAGTCTAGCCGGAGTTACAAATGAAATGCTTTCAAGGGCAGTCCTGAAGAAATGGCTGCCGGAGGGATTTTATCCAGGGTATTCAAACCAGGCTGCTTTAGGGATCTTTGGTGCGGCTTATAAGCTTTCTGTTTTTATGACACTATCTATACAGGCCTTTCGGTACGCAGCAGAGCCTTTTTTCTTTTCAAGAGCTAAAGACAAAGATTCCAAGGAACTCTTCAGTTCGGTTATGTTCTGGTTTGTCGTATTCGGATCTATTATTTTAGTAGTTATAGTTCTCAATCTCGATATAATTGGTTTTCTGTTTCTAAGGAATGAAGCCTATTGGGACGGACTGATAGTGGTCCCAATTTTGCTGACAGCAAATCTATTCCTCGGCATCTATTACAATCTTTCAATCTGGTTCAAATTAACGGATAAAACCTACTATGGCACCCTGATCTCTGTGAGCGGAGCCGGTTTAACTATTATTTTGAATTATGTTTTGATTCCCGTATGGGGCTATGTGGGTAGTTCAATAGCGACCCTTGTATGCTATTTTTCTATGGTTATATTTTCTTACTTCCTGGGGAAAAAATATTATCCTGTACCATACAAAACCGGGAGATATTTGTTCTATATAATATTGGCTGTGCTATTTTCATATGTAGGATTTAATATGCCCGAAAATTATACAATAAAGTTTAAACTATTTCAGTTTACATTAATACTGTTGTTTATTGCCATACTCGCAATAATGGAATGGAAACAATTAAGACCTTTATTCAAAAGGAATGGGAATGAAAGTTAAAATCGTTAATAAATCAAATAATCCAACTCCAGAATATCAGACAGACTTTTCAGCTGGAATGGACATTCATGCCTTTGTTGAAAAGGATATTTGTTTAAAACCTATGCACAGGATGTTGATCCCAACGGGTATTTACATTGAATTGCCTCCCGGGTATGAAGCTCAGATAAGACCCAGAAGTGGTTTAGCCGTAAAACACGGTATTACTTTACTAAATACACCGGGTACGGTTGATTCGGATTACCGGGGTGAAATTAAAGTCATCCTCATCAATCTTTCAGAGGAGGAGTTTATTATAAGAAATGGTGACCGGATAGGACAGGTAATCGTAAATAAATTTGAAAAAGTAGAATGGGAAGAAGTGGGTGAACTCAAGAAATCCGAAAGGGAAGCAGGTGGATTTGGAAGCACTGGGACCTGATTTCTAACTGTTTATCCAAACTGATAAATTCATATTAATTTAATTTTCTACTCACTATAGGTTAATTTTGTGTGTTCAAATAAAACTAATTCGTATAAATAACATAATCCTCTTACGAAAATACCTTTATGTATAATTTAATTCGAAAAATATTGCCTATTCTTTTACTGGGAATATCTCTTGTATTCCTGGATTGTACAGAAGGGTATGGACAAAGATCAAAAAGGAAGAAAAAGAAGAAACAGGAGGAGCAGGTTGATAGCAGTAATAACAACCTCAAACTTGCAGAACAATTCTTTACAGAAGGCGAAAAGTATTTTATTCTGGAAGATTATACCAAAGCGTTGGTCTTCTTTCAGAAATCACTTGAATTGTCACCGGGAAATGCGGCTATTAATTTTAAGATTGCCGAGATCTTTAACATAAATAATGATCTTGATAACGCCCTGATCCATGCGCTTGAGGCTATCCGGATTCAAGGCAGCAATAAATATTATTACCTGCTGTTGGCGGAAATTTATAAAAAACAATCGAATTACGCTAAGGCTGCAGAAGTATATGAACAACTAGTGGAAAATATTCCGGGATCTGAAGAGTATCTTATAGAAACAGCATCATTGTATATTTATTTGAATAGAATTGATGACGCCTTACGCTGTTATCGCAGGGTAGAAGAAACATTTGGAATAAATGAACAAGTTTCAATTCAAATACAAAATATCCTTTTAAAACAGAATAAACTGGATGAAGTAATCTTGGAAAGCAAGAAACTCATTGAAGCTTTTCCTGATCGTCCTGAATATATCGCTAACCTGGCCAATAAATATATCGCAAACGACCTGTACGATGAAGCTATCGAATTACTTGAAAATAGTATGCAAGATTTTCCGGATAATCCGATGCTTTTAAGCCAGTTGGCTGAAGTATACAGAAAAACAGGACGGGTTGAAGAATCTAAGGCCATAGTAAAGGTGATTTTTGAAGATCCCGACTATAAACTGCAAGGCAAAATGCAATTTCTTGCAGCATATTTCGGCAAAGAACTTTCTGATGATGAAAAGGAATATGCTATTGAATTAGGTAAGAAAATAATCTATTACCATCCTGAGGAACCAGAGGCTTATGCTATATTTGGGGACTTATATCAGGGTTTGAATTATCCTGAGGAGGCTAGCGCAATGTATTTAAAATCTCTGGAATTAAATCCATCCAATTTAAATGCCTGGCAAAATGTTCTGGACTATGAATTGAGAAATGGTGAATATGACAGTGTTATCGTACATTCGGAAAAAGCCATTACATATTTTCCCAATCAAGCATTATTGTATTTTTACGGGGGAACAGGATACTTGAGTAAGAATGAACATAAAAAATCGGTTCAAATGCTTGAACAAGGGAAAAAAATTTCCTCATCAAATCTTCAATTGCTTGCGTTATTTAATGGTCAATTGGGTGATGCATATAATGGCCTGGAAGATTACGAACAATCTGACAAAGCTTATGAAGCCGCGCTTGATTATGATCCGGAAAATGATCATGTGCTAAATAATTATAGCTATTTCCTTTCTTTAAGAAAAGAGAAACTGGAACTGGCTGAAAGAATGTCAGAAAAATTAGTCGAAAGAAATCCTGAAGACCCTACCTATCTTGATACGTATGCTTGGGTTCTTTATAATCTCGGCAAATATGATGATGCTAAAAAGTACATTGAAAAGGCTATCAATTTTGATGAAACGGGAAGTGGCACACTCGTTGAACATTATGGGGATATATTATTTAAACTTGGAGATGTGAATGAGGCTGTGCAACAGTGGGAGAAAGCAAAAAAGCTTAATGATACAACCGATCTTTTAGATAAGAAAATAGCCGACCGGCAATTGTATGAATAGTCGTATTTTACTGCTCTTTTCTCTGATCTTTCTATTCACTTCATGTAAAAAAGATTTATTTCAGTTCAACTATTCGGAAAAAAAACGCCTTAAAATAGAGGAGCTTGAATTTGAATATCTCCAGGCAAAATCCAAGTTGAAGTACGATGATGGAATACAGAATTTTAGCGCCAATGCAACTATCCGTATCAGACAGGATAGCCTGATCTGGATTTCAATCTCCTCAACAGGAGTTGAAGCAATAAGATCTATTATTCAGAAAGATTCAATTTTTGTAATAGACAGGTTAAAGAAGGAATACCGGCAATTCAGTTTTGATTCATTGCAGAGGACATACAATATACCTATTGATTATGATATGGTTCAGGCAGCCTTGATTGGTAACCTCATAAAATCAAGAAAAAATAATGACAAAGTATTGAAAGATGAAGATTTCTTTATTTTAAAACAGAATTCTGATAAACTGAACATTGATAACTTTGTTAATTCCAAAACAATGAAGATCGAGAAAGTTAAAATAACGGATGCTCCTTCGAAAAGCAGTATGGAAATAAAATATGAAAATTTTCAATTATACAATGATATTCTTTTCCCTTTCAGAAATTCAGTATTTTTAACTTATAATAGGAATAATTCAGAATTAATATCACATTTAAATATTAATTTCAGCCGTGTGGCCATAAATGAAAAGAAAATAAAATTTCCATTTAATGTTCCAAACAGGTATGTGTCCAAAGAATAAGTGGATTTATTTAATATATGGACTATTACTTTTTTTTCCTCTTTTTGCTTTTCCGCAGAAATCTAAATCACAGCTAGAACAGGAAAAAAGGAATGCTATCAGCAAGTTACAAGAAGCCCAGAAGATCCTGGAGGAAACTGAAAAGAAGAAAGAAGTAAGTGTCGGCCAATTGAATGCTTTAAATCAACAGATCGTCGCCAGTCAAAGTATTATAAATTCAATTAGTAGCGAGATAACAATATATAACAATGAACTTCTGGAATTAAATGAGGTCATAGAATCACTTGAGGATGACCTGGATCACCTGAAAAAGGAATATGCAACCATGGTATATTCTTCATATAAAGCCAATTATGGCCTGAGAAATATTTTGTTTATTTTTTCTGCTGAAACTTTCAATCAACTTCTTCTCAGGGCAAGGTACATGGACCAGTATACTGAAGCCAGGAAAAGGCAGTTGGCTCTTATTCAGGAGGTAAGATCATCTCTTCAGGATCAGATCGCTACGCTGGAAACTAAGAAACTTGAAAAAGATCAGCTGCTAAACCAGGAATTATCTCAAAATAAGAGTCTTGTCACGCTCAGAAAAAAACAAAATACTCTTATTACTTCCTTAAGCAAGAGGGAGTCTGAGATAAAAAAGGAATTGCAGAATAGAAAAAAAGCAATTGCCAGGTTAGACAAGCTCATAGCGGATATTGTTGCTGCTGAGATCAAAGCATCATCAAAGGGTAAGTCAAGTACTGCCATCGAAATGAATGCCAGTGAAACGGCTTTGTCCAAGGCTTTCGAAAGTAATTACTCCAAATTGCAATGGCCGGTAACTACAGGTTTTATTTCTGCAAAATTTGGCACAAATCCTCACCCCGTTTACAAAAGGTTGAAAGTCCCAAATGATGGAATTGACATTCAAACCAATGAAAACCAGGAAGTTCGATCAGTTTTCGAGGGTGAAGTGAAAAGAGTTGCCGTTGTCCCGGGAGGCATGAGATATGTTGTGCTGATACAACACGGTGATTATTTTACTGTATATGCCAAACTCAAACAGGTTTTCGTGGGACAAGGTGACAGGGTTAGTGCTAATCAAAGAATAGGCATAGTAAATACTAATAGAAATGGCACTTCTGAAGTGCAATTTCAGATCTGGAAAAATACCCAGAAATTGAATCCGGAAAACTGGATTGCGAAGAAATAAATATTTAATGTATTTGATTTGAATTTGAGAGAACGTGAATATTGCCTATATTTACATTCTAATTTTTATGTGAATGATGGAAATGATAGGAAACATACTACTGTTTGGGATGCCAGGTGGCCCGGAGTGGCTCATCATTATCCTGTTTGTAATCATATTTTTTGGTGCAAAAAAAATACCTGAATTGGCAAGAGGTCTTGGAAAAGGCATCAGAGAATTTAAGGATGCAACCAAGGGTGTAAAAGATGAAATTGAAGAAGGCATCAAATCAACCGATAAGGAAGTAAAAAAAGCTACTGAGGATTGAGAAAATACTATTCCCTTAAGGATATTAAAAATGATATCCGGGAAGGTATTATCGATTGCGCCCAACTGGTTGACCATTACCTTAAAAACATTAAGGATAAAGCTTACCTGAATGCCTTCCTAGAAGTCTACGAAGACGAAGCAAGACAACAAGCATTATTAGTTGATGAAAAACTCCGCACAGGGAAAGCCGGTAAACTGGCTGGAATGGTCATTGGTATTAAAGATGTCTTATGCTATAAAGATCATTCACTGCAATGCTCCAGCCGTATTTTAAATAATTTCAAATCCCAGTTTACGGCCACAGCAGTTCAACGATTGATAGATGAAGATGTAATTATCATTGGAAGGATTAATTGTGATGAATTTGCAATGGGATCCAGTAATGAGAATTCGGCATTCGGACCAGTTAAAAATGAAATTGATCCTGAAAGGGTACCTGGAGGTTCTTCCGGAGGCAGTGCCGTTGCAGTTCAGGCCGGTCTTTGCCTGGCTGCATTAGGAACTGACACCGGTGGATCTGTTCGACAACCTGCAGCCTTCTGTGGAATTATAGGTTTAAAACCTACATATTCCCGCATTTCACGATATGGCCTTACCGCTTATGCTTCATCATTTGACACCATAGGTATATTAACTACGGACGTTTATGACAATGCGCTGTTGCTTGAACTAATGGCTGGAAAAGACGAATATGATAGCTCTGTATCTAGAAATCCGGTCCCGGAATATTCTAATAAACTGGAATTCAAGGATAAGGCTAAGATTGCCTACATCAAAGAAACTCTTGAGGACCCCCGAATTGATAAAGGAATTAAAGAGAAAATTAAAAATGTTCTGGATTTTTTAAAAAGTGAAGGACATAATGTGGAAGCTATAGAATATCCTCATTTGGATTTCGTTTTACCTACGTATTACATATTAACAACGGCTGAGGCAAGTTCTAACCTCTCCAGGTATGATGGTGTAAGATATGGGTATAGGAGCCCAAATACTATGGATCTTCAATCTATGTATAAGAAATCTCGATCCGAAGGTTTTGGAGAGGAAGTACAGAGGCGTATATTGCTGGGTACTTTTATACTCAGCGCCAGTTATTATGATGCATATTATACTAAAGCACAAAAGGTAAGAAGGATCATAAGAGATAAAACACTTGAAATATTAGAAAAATATGATTTTATTGCGTTGCCAACTACACCAACAACCGCATTTAAGATAGGAGAAGTAAAAAAACCCTTAGATATGTATTTTGAGGATTTATTAACAGTACAAGCATCTGTTGCCGGAATTCCAGCGGTTTCAATCCCTGTCGGAAGGGATAAAAAAAACCTTCCAATTGGTTTTCAATTAATGGGTGGATACTTTGAGGAGGCTAATCTTCTTGCATTTTCAAAATATATTCTTGAAAACTACAATTAGAACTTATGGTCAAAGCCTGGAAAAAATATATGCTTGCGGCCACTATCATTTTAACGATAGTTAAAGTTCCTCTTATCGGCCTTTCTTATTCTTCAACTGACATCACTGATAATGATACCTTAATATATCCCAATTATATATATGAACATGTCCCCGACTTTACCTATGATGAAATCGAGGAACGGTTCATGAAGATGGATTCCGAGATCCCACTAAGTTTCAACACAAGGATAAAAGCATTTATTGACTACTTTACCATCCGGGATCGTGATTATACAAAAAGTGTTCTCGGAAAATTAGAAATCTATTTCCCCCTGTTTGAAAGTTATTTTCAGGAATATGATATACCGGATGAAATAAAGTATCTGGCCATCGTGGAAAGTGGACTTAACCCGAAAGCAAGATCAAGAGTGGGTGCCGTCGGACTATGGCAATTTATGCCGGGAACTGCCCGAATGTTTGGTCTAAAAACAGACTGGTATATTGACGAGCGAATGGATCCTGAGAAATCAACAAAGGCGGCTGCTAAATATCTTAAATCACTGTATTCATATTTTGAAGATTGGGAACTGGCTTTGGCTGCATATAATGCAGGCCCGGGAAAGGTAAGAAGTGCTATTAGGAGATCTGGATATAAAAAGACATTCTGGGAAATTTACCGGTATTTGCCCCGTGAAACAAGGTCTTATGTTCCGCAGTTCATGGCATTTATGTATGTTATCCGTTACGCGGAGGATCATAATTTCTTTATAGAAGAGTATAAAGAATACATGCCTGAAACAGATACGATAATGGTAAATGATTTTCTCTACTTTAAAACATTTGCCGATTTAACCAATACCTGTCCAGAAGACCTGGAAAAAATAAATCCATCGGTCAGAAGAAGAGCATTCCCTGAAGGAGGTAAATCCTATACATTTAATATTCCTGCGGATATAAAACCATATGTCCTTGAAAACAGAGATTATATCCTTGATTCTGCAAAAAATACAGGTAAAGAAGAATTGGAATACCTTGCACGGCATTCGGTAGGTAGTACATGGGGACGCGACAAAATTGCCCACACAGTTCGCTCAGGAGAGGTTTTAGGTACCATTGCAGAAAAATATAAGGTGAGGATTTCCGATATACGTTCCTGGAATAACTTAAGTGGAAATCTTATCAGGATAAATCAAAGGCTCAATATTTACGTAAACCAAAGCTATTATAACAGCATTAACAATCAGAACATCGTAGTTAGAGAACAAACTTCCCCTGTCAGGTCTTCATCTCCACAACCCTCTGCTTCAAATAGGGTCCATGTAGTAAAACCTGGAGATAGTCTGTGGGAAATCTCAAGGCAGTACGAAGGGTTGACCATAGAGCGGATCAAGAAACTCAACAATCTCAAATCAAATAAAATTAAACCAGGGCAAAAATTAATTATTGGATAAGTATAAAATCGCTCAGTATAATTCCTTTTTTCATTATCTTAGAGAAAAAATTATATTATGAGAAATTCAATAATACTTTTCATAATTACTTTGATTTTTTCTTCCTGTGAAAGCTGGCTTGGAGAACAGGCTATGCCACTGGGAAGAGGGGAATCAGGTGAAATAATACTTGTCATCGACTCTGCCAGATGGGCTGGTAATATAGGTAAGGAACTCAGACTAACATTCCGTGAATTAGTAGAGGGCCTCCCCAGAGATGAACCGCTATTCGATTTAAGGCATATAGTACCCACCAATTATAAAGGCATTCTTAAGAACGCGAAAAACCAGGTGCTGGTGATTCCGATAAACGACAAGAATTATGAAGGAATGAAAATGAAGAACCTGTTCACGCAAAAATCCCTCGATTCCTTGCGGGAAAATAAGGACATATTTCTTATTAACAGAAAAAATCTTTTCGCAACGGGGCAGCATGTATTGTTTTTAATTCATCATGATGATGCCTCCTTCAGCGACCAGATTGAAAAGAATAAAGATCAAATTCGATTTGTATTCAATACGATAGAAGAGAGAAGGGCTATCGAAAGAATGTATAAAATCCGTGAAGAAAAAACAATTTCGAACAAACTATTGACTGATTATGGATATAACATCAGGGTCCCTTACGGATTCCGTATTGCTGACTCTTCAGAAGATTTTGTCTGGCTGAGACAGGCAGGCAGGGAAATTGATAAAAGCATTTTCATTGCTTATAAAGATTATACAGATACAAATGCCTTCTCATCTGAAGAAATAATAATCTGGCGCGATGATATTTGCAGAAAATATATCTACGGAAATCCGGAAAAACCGGAATCCTTTCTGCTTACCGAAACCATTATACCACCTTCTTTAACCGAAGTTAACTTTGACGGAAAATACGGTAAAAAAATTCTTGGGTTATGGAAAACAAATAATGTATCCATGGGAGGGCCATTTATTGGCTATACTTTCGTGGATGAAAGCACAAACAGATTGTATTATGTTGAAGGATTTGTATATAGCCCCGGTGTCGATCAGAGGGAATTGATGCGGGAAATGAATGTTATTCTAAAGACTTTTAAGTCAAATCCTGAGTAAAGTACAATTAACGTATTCTTATCCAGGCATTATAACACTTAGGACAAAAAATTGTACTATTTTATTATCCTCTTATCGTATCTTTAAAAATACCGCTTAGATAAATAATTTTTTCAAGAAAAACTGAAGTATTTTTTCAATATACTTAGTGTCATTTTCGTTTTTTATTATAATAATAATAGGTATATGATTGGATATTTGTCTGGAGAGATAACAATAGTTGATCCCACCTTGATTATGGTGGATGTGGGAGGTATTGGCTACGAGGTAAAGATATCACTTAATACATACAGTAAACTTAAGGATTCTAAGAAGACTAAAGTATACACTTATCTTAACATAAAAGAGGATGCGCATACGCTATACGGCTTCCATAATCCCGACGAAAAGTCCCTTTTTATTAAGCTGATATCCATTTCAGGTGTAGGACCAAGCACGGCAATTCTTATGTTATCTTCAATGGATGTAACTGAGATCCAGGAATCTATAGCCAGTGAAGATGTCGCTACCATCAGAAGAGTCAAAGGAATAGGGACCAAAACCGCGGAGAGAATAGTACTTGAACTGAAAGATAAGATCCGGAAAGAAATTAGTGGAGATAGAATTATCGATATAGTTCCTGATAGCATGAATGTCATCAGAGAAGAAGCATTGATAGCACTCATTACACTGGGAATTCAAAAATCCATGGCTGAAAAAAGTATAAATACAATATTAAAAAAAGCTGATAAAGATGTTACCCTGGAAGAAGTAATAAAACTAGCCCTGAAAACTGCATAAATATATTTTTTAGAATTTGACCAAGCGAATCTGCATATTGATCTGGTTTGTTTTCGGGGTTTTGACCTTGACCGCCTTGATGTCCAGCGCAAAACCCGGAATAACTTTGTCCAATTATCCCCCGGCCCTAGAACAGGATAGCCTTGACCAGGATTCCTTGAAGGCAGATACCGTTGATTTACCTTATGAGCCATCCCGTCAACCTAATTTTTACCCTGAAGATAGATTCGGTGATCCATTTATTTATCAGCCCAGTATTTCACCACTTTTTTTACGAGATCCGTCAAATCTATCATTGGATATTGAAATAGACACTGCAAATGAATACACAATTTATGAAAAAATGGGTCAATTGAACTACCGGCCCATCTCATCTATGTCTTTTGAGGAATTTCAGAAATTCCAGGAAGAAAAAATGATAAAGGAATATTGGCGAAACCGATCTGTTGGCCTGGATGGTGAAAGTGCAGTCAGTGGGAGAAGGCTCATTCCGCCAATATACATAAGTCCTGTTTTTGACAGGATCTTTGGGGGCAGTTACGTGGACATACGCCCTAATGGATATGTGAACCTGGACTTCGGTGCGCGATACCAAAGAATCGACAATCCTGCCATACCTATTAAACAACAACGAAATGGGGGATTTGAGTTTGACCAGCAGATCAGCATGAATGTTGTAGGTAAGATTGGAGAGAAACTAGCTGTTACAGCCAATTTCGATAATAATAATTCATTCGATTTCCAGAATAATCTGAAGGTTGAATATACTGGATTCGAGGAGGAGATCATTAAAAAGATTGAAGTAGGCAATGTGAGCCTACCTTTAAGCAACAGTTTGATAACTGGCGCTCAGAGTTTGTTCGGATTAAAAACCCAGCTGCAATTTGGTAAGTTATTCGTCACCGGTGTTGCCTCTACGCAACGGGGGAAAAATGAGGTCTTAACCATTCAGGGAGGCAGTGAAGGCCAGGGCAGGGAATTTCAACTCAGGGCCTCTGACTACGATGAACGAAGGCACTTTTTCCTTGGTCACTTTTTCCGTGATAACTATGAAAGATGGCTTGGAAGTTTGCCTCAGGTCCTGTCAGGCGTAAATATTACCAGAATTGAAGTCTATGTTATCAACAGGAATAACAATACCTCAACCCTCAGAAACTTTCTCGGCATGATGGATATGGCTGAAGGCAGGGTGATTTACCAGGAGGATAATCCATTTATTGGCCTCGGGAAAGGGAATGTGCCGAACGCGAATGATGCCAATGATCTTTTTAACTCCCTACAGAATGATCCGAATATCAGGAATGTCGACCAATCAAGTTTTGTTCTTGAAAATGAATGGGGATTGGTAAAAGGTACAGACTTTGAACTGATCACCTCCGCAAGAAAACTTGACCCTAATGAATACACCTTTCATCAAATGCTGGGTTATATCTCCCTTAACAGGAAACTTCAAAATGATGAAGCGCTGGCAGTATCTTATGAATATACCTATAACGGACAAAGATTTAAGGTTGGAGAACTTACAGAAGACTACCAGAATATTTCGGAAGATCAGGTGATTTACCTCAAGCTACTGAGGCCTACCAAGATAAATCCCACCGTACCAACCTGGGATTTAATGATCAAACATATCTACAACCTGAATACGAGTCAGATCAATCAGGAAGGATTTGACCTGCGGATCATATACCGGGATGATAAAACGGGTATTGATAATCCAAGTCTGCATGAAGGTAGAAACACTAAAGATATACCTCTTGTACAGTTGTTCAATCTTGACCGCCTGAACCGGAACAATGACCCTCAAAAAGATGGCCAATTCGATTTTGTCGAAGGGGTCACTGTAGATCCAGATAATGGCACGATCATATTTACCGTGCTGGAACCCTTTGGGAGTTTTCTTGAAAGCAAATTCGATCCGGATGAACAAGCGCTGAAAGAGAAATATGTTTATGATACCTTGTATGCAACAACAAAGGCAGATGCAGAGCTTGTGGCAAGGCAAAACAAATTTGTGCTCATTGGAACGGCTACAGGAGGATCTTCCACAGAGATTATCCTCCCTGGTATAAATATATCGGAGGGATCTGTCCAGGTGATCGCAGGAAGTATACCCCTGAGTGAAGGAATTGATTACCGCGTGGATTACAACCTTGGTAAGGTAAGTATAATCAATCAATCTGTTTTGAACTCAGGAAAACCGATCCAGATAAAATATGAAAAGGCTGATCTGTTCAATTTCCAGGCCAGGACTTTATTGGGAAGCAGGCTTGATTACATTCATAATGATAAGTTTAATATTGGTGGTACTATTTTATATCTCAATGAGAGACCACTTGTCAGCCGCATCAGTGTTGGAGATGAGACCATTCGAAATACAAAATGGGGGCTGGACATGAACTACCGGACTGAATCCAATTTCCTGACGAAAATGGTGGATGCCATTCCCGGAATATCTACGAAGGAACCTTCCATGCTGTCTTTTAATGCAGAAGTTGCTCAGTTACTGCCCGGAACCTCAAATATTGTAGACGGAAAGGGAACTTCCTATATCGATGATTTCGAATCTGCCATAACCCCGTTCCGTTTGGGAGGCAATGTGCTATCCTGGAAACTGGCTTCAACTCCAAAGACCGATGATGGATATTACGACGGAGGAATTCAAATGCCGAATGATCTTTCGATCAATTATACCCGGGCAAAACTAGCCTGGTATATCATTGATAATGTTTTTTACAGAACCTCTGGGAATTCAAGACCACCTAACCTGACGGAAGAAGATTTACAAAATAACTATTCCCGGGCTGTTATCCCGCAGGAAATTTTCAAATTCAGAGACAGAGAAGTGGTAAATACAAATTTGCCTGTTTTTGATCTGGCCTTTTATCCCTCTGAAAGAGGATCTTATAATTATAATCCTAATCTTCAGCCAGATGGTACTTTGCCGGACGTCCGAAAAAATTGGGGAGGTATCACAAGAGCCATCACTTCTGATGTCGACTTTGACCAGACTAATATTGAATATCTTGAATTCTGGCTTATGGATCCCTTTATTAATGCAACAAATGGTGATCTTAACAATCCAAATGGGTTGATCAATGATGGGATCAATTCACCCGAAGCGAATACAACAGGAGGTAAACTGATATTTCATCTTGGAAGCATTTCAGAAGATGTGATGAAAGACAGCCGGCATGCTTTTGAAAACGGATTGCCGGCAGATGGGGATACTACCAGGACAACTAATAATTCCT
This sequence comes from Cyclobacteriaceae bacterium, assembly GCA_024644875.1. GTDB lineage: Bacteria > Bacteroidota > Bacteroidia > Cytophagales > Cyclobacteriaceae > JAGTVG01. The sequence goes on along the minus strand of JAHEGY010000003.1, from coordinate 80,978 downwards.
GGGGAAGGGTAACACAGGAACAATATCTTACCAATGCCTTTGATAATTCTGAAATAGCCAGACCCAACCAGGACGTTGGAATGGATGGTGTGATCAATACAGATGAACCAAACTATTTTGAGGATTTTGTTAGTGATCTGAATGTAAATGGTGAAGCCCTTGACAGGATACTGGAGGATGTATCAGCTGATAATTTTCAATATTTCCTGGGTTCGGAACTGGACGCTGATGATGCTAAAATACTTGAACGATATAAGGAATTTAATCTGACAGATGGAAATTCCCCGCTTGTTGTGGGCACAACAGATTTTACACCGGTAGGTACCACATTCCCAGATAATGAAGATCTGAATTTTGACAATACCTTAAGTGACCTCGAAGAATATTATGAGTATGAGCTGGATTTAAGACCTGGGAGTCTGGAAGTGGGTAAAAATTTCGTTACGGAAGTAATCACCAATGAGATCAACGGACAAAGAGTTAACTGGTATCTGATCCGGATTCCAATACTCAAACCAAGCAGGATCCAGGGTAATATTGTAGGGTTTAAATCCATCCGGTTTATACGAAGTATCATGACGGACTGGCAGCAGCCAGCTGTTCTCAGGATGGTCAAATTTCAATTGGTGGGTGCTCAGTGGCGCCGTTACCCCTTGAGTTTGAGAGACAGGTATTTGATAGAACCCCCTGAAATAGTAAACTCAAATTTTGAGTTTGCCGTAGTGAACCTGGAGGAAAATGGTTCCCCGGCAGCCGGAGAAACTCCATATGTTCTTCCACCGGGTATTCAACAGGATATAGATAACACATCTCCTATATACAGGCAGAACAATGAACAATCTATTAAACTTACAGTGGATGGGCTTGTCGATGGAGATGCCCGTGGTGTGTTCAAGAATGTGGCGTTGGACCTGGTAAACTATGGCCGTATAAAAATGTTTATTCATGCCCAGAACAATGGAAACCAGGGTGACTCAGCCACAGCCTTCCTCAGGTTGGGAACAGATATGGTTGATAACTATTATGAGATCCAGGTGCCGCTTGTTTTTACACCAAGAGGCAGTACAGATCCAAATGTTATCTGGCCTGAAGAAAATAATATTGATCTTGAATTCGCGGATCTGTACGCCTTGAAGAAATTAAGGGATAAAGGGGATCTGAATATTAATATTCCGTTTTCTCAAAATGTTAGACAATATAAAATAACTGTAGTAGGACGGCCTGATTTACATGATGTACAGGCAATGATGATAGGTATCCGTAACCCAAAATCTCCAGACGGAGATCCCATTAGTATTCATATTTGGGCTAATGAATTAAGGGTAACTGATTTTAAAAATGATCCTGGATGGGCTGCAAATGCAAGACTCGACCTGAAACTGGCTGATTTTGCCACAATAAATGGTGATCTAAGATATAGTTCTGTAGGATTTGGCGCTGTTTCCCAACGTATATCTGAAAGACGAAGAGAAGAAGTTCTTGATTATGACATTTCAGCTAACGTCGCTCTCGATAAATTTATTCCGGAAAAGGTAGGCTTAAGGATTCCGATGTTTATCAGCTACGAAGAACGGAAGATAACTCCAAGTTATGACCCGCTGGATCCGGATGTTCCACTTGAAGCAACTTTAAGAACCTTCGATAACCCTGAGGAAAGAGAAGCCTATGCTAACCTGGTACAGGATGTGACAACACGAAAAAGCATCAACTTTACGAATGTCCGAAAAGTCAAAACAAAAGAAAATGCAAAAAGCAGGATTTATGATATCGAGAATTTCTCATTTACCTATGCCTCCTCAAGTGCAATACAAAGAAGTATTTATAAACAGGAATATGTAAACAAAAATATGCGAATAGGTTTGGCATATAATTGGAGTTCTACTCCGATTACCTATGAACCATTTAAGAATTCAAAGGCATTTTCTTCTCCCTGGCTTCAGTTAATTAAGGATCTGAACATAACTCCGCTGGTATCGAACCTCGGATTCAGATGGGATTTGAACAGACGGTTTATTAGAGAGCAACTACGAAATTCTGATCTGACCACGGAAGGAATATTGCCAACCTGGGAGAAATCCTTCTTCTTTGACAGGAATTATAATTTTCGCTGGAACCTGACGAAAAGCATTTCTGTTGATTATATGGCACGTGTAAACGCAATTGTTGATGAACCGGCAGGTGATATTAATTCAGAAGCTAAGCGGGATTCTATAATAACAAACCTGAAAAATCTTGGTCGAATGAAAACTTTTGATCAGGATATAGGACTTACTTATAGAATCCCCATAGACAAAACACCACTAACAGATTGGATCAATTCTGATTTCCGTTACAGGGTCGGCTATACATGGAAAGCAGGGGCGACAGACCAGGCCGACACCCTTGGAAATACAGTTCAGAACCAGAGAGATTGGGGTTTGACAGGCAAATTCGATCTTGTTAAACTTTATAATAAATCAAAGCTATTAAAGGATATAAATAGCCCCCGTCGCAGCTCCAGGCGACCTGCAACCTCACGCCCATCGGAGACAGATACCCTCGTTCAAAAGAGGGATAATAAATTTGGGAAAGGTTTCTTGCGATTCCTTATGATGGTGCGGTCTCTAAATTTCAGTTTTACAAACCGCGAAGGAACTGTTTTACCAGGTTATACTCCATCGGTTTTTCTTTTTGGCATGGATTCATCCTGGTCAGCTCCCGGATGGGACTTTGTTTTTGGTAGTCAAAGCAGGGATATTCAAAGGAGGGCAATCGAAAATGACTGGTTGGCCAGAAGTGAATTTTTATCATTTCCGTTTACTCAATATAATAATATAGACCTAAAACTGACAGCTAATATTGAACCGGCTCCCGATCTCAGAATTCAGCTTGTTGCAAACAAAATTAGTTCTGATAATTTCCATGAAATATTTAGATACAATACGGATACTCTTGATGATGGCACTATTGGAAAGGTCCCGGTTCAACTCGCCCCTACTAGAACGGGTAATTATAGTATAACAATGGTTACCATAGGAACTTCTTTTGTTCAAGACGCTGAAGATAATACCAATGAGACCTTCCAGACCTTCGAGGAAAACAGGTATATCATCCGTGATCGGTTAAACTCCCTGGTTCCTTCCGGTGAATTTGATCTTAATTCCCAGGATGTATTGATCCCCGCTTACCTGGCTGCCTACCAGGATAAAGACCCGAATAGTATTCCTCTAACATCTTTCCCGAAATGGCCATTACCCAACTGGAGGCTTGACTATACTGGACTGGGAAAAATACCGGCTTTAAAAAACGTATTCTCATCGATAAATATTACCCATGCTTATAGCTCTACCTATTCTGTAAATAACTATGCAAATTCCTTGTTGTATGATCAGTTTATTAATCTGGACAATGCCATAGAAGATACGTCCCCTGGATTTCTGACCAATGAAAATAATGACCTGGTGCCTGTTTATGTAATTGCTCAGGCCATAATTTCTGAAAGATTTGCCCCCCTGATCGGGCTGAACCTAAGAACTAAAAACCGTCTGACTGCGAGGATTGAATATAAAAAAGAAAGAAATCTTGCCTTGAATATGTCAAATGCGCAGATAACCGAGTTAAGTAGTAAGGACTTTTCTGTGGATGTTGGCTGGACAAAGACCAAACTTAAATTGCCTCTTAAATTTAGGGGAAATACAATTGTCCTTGACAATGATATTCAGTTCAGGATCAACTTTACGATTAGAGATACCAAAACTGTACAACGGAAAATAGATGAAACGAATACAATAACTCAGGGAAATATTAACTTTCAATTAAGACCTACCATTCAATACACCATTAACCAAAGGCTGAATATGACCTTCTATTTTGAAAGAAATATTAACGAACCTTTAATCTCCAGCTCATTTAAGAGAGCAACTACATCTTTTGGAACACAAATTAGATTTAGTTTAGCACAATAATTCTTTAATGGATTATATTTGAACATTAAATTTCAAAACAAATTAATTATGAATTTTCCGGAGGATCTAAAATACACGAAAGACCACGAATGGATTAAAGTTGAAGGCAATATTGGAATAATTGGCATAACTGACTTTGCTCAAAAAGAGCTTGGCGATATTGTATACATAGAAGTAGAAGAGGAAGGATTTGAAGTGGAAGAAGGTGAATCTTTTGGCACAATAGAAGCCGTAAAAACAGTATCAGATCTTTTTATGCCGGTGGCAGGAAAAATTTACGAATTCAATGAAACCCTGGAAGGTGAACCAGAACTAGTAAATAGTGATCCCTATGGTAAGGGATGGATTCTTAAAATTGAGCTAAATGATGCAGCATCTGTAGATGACCTTCTTTCAGCAGATGATTATCAGAAATTAATTGCCGAATAACCTTTGAGATTGTATTTGAAGCTTTTCCTGGGTTGGATAATTATATCATTAATTCTGACCTGGACACCTGGTGATGCACTTCCCAAACCAGACTTCTTAGATATCAGTCTCGCTGGTTTTATAGCTCATCTTGGGATGTTTACAGTATTTTCATTTCTCCTTACAGGAATTTTCCTTGGAAAACGGAGCCATTCAGTATCAAAGGGAAAAGTCATTTCCGCTGTTATTGTTGGGTCCCTGATTTTTAGTCTCATCACAGAAACCGGACAGTATTTCATTCCAGGAAGATATTTTCACTGGCTTGATATTATCATAAATTTCATTGGCGCAATGTTGGGAATAGGTATATTTTTTCTAAAATTTAAATACTTTTCGAATTAGACAAATGAAAAATATTTTATATCTTTGATATTCGTCGAGGTATAATTTGACAAACAATTAAAACTATATTGTTATGGAAGCGAAAAAGAATCCAAAAGCCGATCTCACTAAAAAAACAGGATTATTCCTTAATATCGGCTTGGTTGTAAGTCTATTATTGGTGATCACTGCGTTCGAATGGAGATTCTATGATGATGGTGAACTGATGGACCTGGGTCAGGTTTCAGATGAATTTGAAGACGTAATGGAAATTCCACCAACAGAACAACCTCCTCCACCTCCTCCTAAAATACAGCAACCTGAAATTATTGAGGTTCCCGATGAGGAAGAGATCGAAGAGGAGATCGAAGTTGATCTTGACGTTGAAATAACAGAAGAAACTGTTGTTGAAGATATTGTATTTGATGAACCAGTCGAAGAAGAAGTTGCTGAAGAGATTTTCACAATTGTTGAAGATCAACCGGCACCTAAGGGAGGAATGGCTGCTTTTTATGAGTATGTCGGCAAAAAACTTAAATACCCGGCCCAGGCACGTAGAATGGGTATCGAAGGAAAAGTGTTTGTTGAGTTCGTGGTGGATAAAGATGGTACTATTACTAATGTAAAAGCCATCAAGGGAATTGGAGCTGGATGCGATGAAGAAGCTATCCGTGTAATTCAAGCTTCTCCAAAATGGAATCCTGGTAAGCAAAGAGGACGACCTGTAAAAGTAAGGATGATCCTTCCAATTACCTTTAAACTTGGATAAACATTAAAAACAAATATAGTCCCGCCTCGTGCCTGCCTGCAGCAGGCAGGCGGGATTTTTTTTGATTATACTTTTTTTCAGCAACTTTTTTTAAATATCTGATCATTCCTGATCTCAAAATGGATTATTAGATTCAATTTTCACCCCCGGAATTTTTCTTAAACATCATGAATAATACAATTTTCCTGATGCAGAATCCAAACAACTCAATAAAAACCCTTCAGACTTAATAAACGTTTATTATACTATAAGGGAACCATTATTGAATATTTAGTTTCCAACATGTTCTTTAAAAAGCAAATGCCATGAAAAATCCTGATAAATATGAAAAATATGGCATCTATAAGAAAGATAAAGGCCATAAAACAACACGAAAATTCAGGAAAGATTATGACCTCCTGGTGAGTGACTTAATAAAGGTAAAATTTGCTAAAGCCTCCCGGCAGATGCATCTTTCAAAGTTATTCTTCTGCATAGGGCTTTGCATAAGTTTATTATTTACGATTACTGCATTTGAGTGGAGATTCTATGATGATGGTGAAATTGTAGATCTTGGAAAGGTTTCCTCAACATTTGAGGATATTATTGATGTTCCTCCGACAGAACAACCACCTCCTCCTCAGCCAACAATCGTTCAACCCAAGATTATTGAAGTACCGGATGAAGAGGAAATTATGGAAGAAATAGAGATTGATCTAGACATTGAAATGACGGAAGAACAGGTTATCGATCAACCTGTATTTGTGGAAATGGAATTAGAGGTCCAGGAAGAAAAGGCAGAGGAAATATTTACTATTGTTGAACAACAACCGGAACCCATTGGCGGATTGAGTGCATTCTATGAGTATGTAAGTGAAAATTTAAAATATCCAAAAATAGCTCAAATAGGCAATATTCAGGGAAGGGTTTATATTGAATTTGTAGTTGAAAAGGACGGTAGCCTAACTGATATTAAAACCATGAAGGGAATTGGTGGTGGATGCGATGAGGAAGCATGCAGGATTATCGGGAATGCTCCAAAATGGAAACCTGGTAAACAAAGGGGCCGGCCAGTCAGGGTAAAAATGGTAATTCCAATCCTTTTCCGACTTGAAGAGGCCATGTAGGAACCAATCAATTCATAGAATATTTAGCAACTGCTCTTTAACCTTTTCAAGACTGTCTTTCATCAGGACCACACTCCGTGTTATCGGTGCATAATTGGCTTTTGATCCTATAGTATTGATCTCCCTGCCCATTTCCTGGGATATAAAATTAAGCTTTTTACCATTCGATTCAGGTGAATTCATTTCATCCAGGAAATAGTCCAGATGACCCTTTAAACGAACCTTTTCTTCACTTATATCCAATTTTTCAAGATAATAGATCAACTCTTGTTCAAAACGATTCTCATCATAGTTATTATCAGGAATTAGTTCAATAAGATTTGACTTGATCCTATCTCTGATTTGCTCTATTCTCTCCGGATCAAGTTTGTCAATCTCTCCAAGTGATTTGTTTATTTCCCCGATATATGTCGTTAATTCACTGGATAAATTTTCACCCTCCTGGGCTCGAAATAAATTACAATAATCAATCGATTCTATCAAAACTGATTTTATAATTTCCCAATTAGCACTTTCATCATTGCTTATTTCCGGAGAGATCACATCAGGAAGATATAATGCAAGCCGGAAAATATCTGCCTTTTCATCAGAGAGTTCGGTAGCAAGATTATTAAGCTCATTATAATATCTGGTAAAAAGGGATTTATTGATCACTTGTGGCTGACTGCCGGTGGTTTTATTCTGATAGTCAATCGTGACAGAGATCTTTCCCCTGATTAAGGATTTTTCTAATATATTTCTAACCTCGATTTCCTTTTCGGAAAAGGTTTTGGGCATTTTTATGATGGTATCAAAGAATTTTGAATTCAAAGACTTAACTTCTACAACAATATTCAAATCTTCGGAGAATGATTCAGCTCTGCCAAATCCTGTCATTGATTTTATCATATAATCAAAGTTATCGTAATTGATTTAAATATAATTGAATTGTGTTCTCAAATCCAAGATAAATCGAGTCACATATTAATGCGTGACCAATAGATACTTCATCCAGATACGGAATCTTCTTTTTAAAAAAAGCAAGGTTTTCCAATGATAGATCATGCCCAGCATTCAATCCAAGGCCCTCTCCTTTAGCCAATTCCGCACATTTTACATATGCCTTTATGGCTTCATCTCTGTCATTGGAATAATTTTGAGCATAGGGTTCTGTATAGAGTTCAATTCGGTCTGTTCTGACTTTTGCGGCACCAAATATCATTGATTCTACCGGATCAACAAATATTGAAGTTCTTATTCCATAACCTTTAAGTTCAGCAATAACCTCCGACAGGAATTTTTCATTCTCTATTGTATCCCATCCCGTATTGGAAGTTAAAGCTTCAGGTGGATCCGGAACGAGGGTGGCTTGGTCAGGATTTACTTTCTTAACTAAATCCATATACCTTCGATCAGGATATCCCTCTATATTGAATTCAGTTTTTATTACTGGCTTAATATCAAGTACATCCTGATACCTTATATGTCTTTCATCAGGCCTTGGATGAACTGTGATACCTTCTGCACCAAACAGTTGTGCATCTATTGCAGCCTTTACTACATCCGGATTTTTACCTCCTCTTGAATTGCGTAACGTGGCAAACTTATTGATATTTACACTAAGCTTAGTCATTGTGATTTTTATTATTAAATTTGATTGCAATTTAGCATTAATATACTTTCTAATGAAATAACTCATGAGCCTAAAGGATCAAATTGACACAGATATTAAACAAGCTATGCTCAATAAGCAAAAAGATGAGTTAAGAGCACTTAGGGCTATTAAATCTCTTATTCTACTTGCTGAAACTGAGAAGGGAATTAAGGAAGAATTGAAGGATGATGCTGAAATAGCTATTCTGATGAAAGCAACTAAACAGCGTAAAGATTCTATCCGGATATATGAAGACCAGGGCAGGCAGGATTTAGCTCAGAAAGAAAAAGCCGAACTGACAATCATTGAAAGATATCTTCCGAAACAGATGACAGAGGAAGAAATTGAAGATGAATTGAAAAGAATCATTGCCAGTACAGGAGCTCAGGGCATGCAAGATATGGGGAAAGTGATGGGTCAGGCCACCAAAAAACTTGCCGGTAAAGCCGAAGGCAAGAAAATTGCAGAATTAACTAAAAAACTACTCGCAAGTTGAGAACTCTTGATCTGATTTTGCTTGTTCCTCTTTTAATTGGTGCATATACCGGATATAAAAGAGGGCTTATTATGGAACTTATTGGCATAATTGCTTTGATCCTGGCAGTTATGGGTGCTTTTAAGCTGTTACATACCGGAATTGAATTCCTGAGTAAATATATTCCTGAATACAGTAATTTTATTCCTTTCATAGCCTTCATCGGAATTTTTATAGGTATTCTTATATTGGTGAACATGCTGGGGCGAATGACTAAAAAATTTCTGGACCTTACCATCCTGGGCGCCTTTGATAACATCATTGGTGCATTAATTGGAATTTTCAAATGGGCCTTCCTCGTCAGTGTAGTTCTATGGTTATCATTACAGGTAAATCTAGTAATTCCCAGTGCTTTAACTGATAATAGCGTGTTATATCCTTATATTGTTGAGTTAGCCCCTAAGGTAGGAGCGTATATTTCTGCAATCTTTCCATTTGCCTCTGATCTGTTTGAATCAATAAAGGACTTATTTAATTAGGTAATATTGATATTGCTGTTGGACAACTTCGATTCCTTTACCTATAATCTGGTAGACTATTTAGAACAATTTAATGTCAGTCCAAAAGTTTTTAGAAATAATCAATCCCTTGAGGAAATAACAGAATATAAATATAAAGGCGTAATATTATCGCCCGGACCAGGCCTGCCTGAAGAATCAGGAAACCTATTGAATGTGATTAAGTATTATCAAACCAAATTGCCAATACTGGGAATATGTCTTGGTCATCAGGCTATCGGACAATTTTACAGGGCAGCGATAATTAAGGCAGATAAACCAATGCATGGTAAATTTTCACAGGTTTTGCTCGAGAATGACTACTTATTCAAAGACATGCCTGATAACATACGTACTGTTAGATATCATTCATTGATTCTTGATAATTTACCGCGCAATTTAGAAATAATTGCCAAGACAGAAAACAATGAGATTATGGCAATCCGCCACCAGACACTTAATATCCGTGGTTTACAATTTCATCCGGAAGCTATTCTTACTGAATATGGCAAAAAGATAATAGAAAACTGGATCAGGGAAAATCAGCTATAAAAAAAAACAGATTCCTATTTTTAATGCAAGTTTTGTGTATTATTGTTCAGGATAGTAATTTATGGAATCACATCTTGTATGATAGCTGAAGAGCTTATAAATGAAATGATCCCGGCATTATCAATGAAAGATAAAGCTGAAAAGGCCATTTTGTGGATGGGTGAGTTACGCACAAATTTTCTTCCAGTTATTGAAAAAGGAATGTTTAAAGGATTTGTTAGTGAGGATGCTATTTTTGAAAACAACGACCTGGAAAAAGGAATAGGGGATATAAAGCTAATTGCTGAAAACTGCTATGTCCATCAAAAACGGCATTATTATGACCTGATCCGCCTGATCAAAGAGTATCATATTGACCTGGTAGCCGTTGTTGATGATGATTTGAATTATCTGGGGGTAGTGACCATTGAAGATATCATCAATGCTATGTCAGAATCCAGTGCGATCCAGACCCCTGGTGCGATAATCATTTTATCAATTAATAAGATCGACTATTCACTGGCTGAAATTACCCGTTTAATAGAAGAAAATAATGCTAAGATCTTAAGCAGCTATGTAAAAACCGATCCAAGTGATTCAAATAAACTATTGCTAACACTAAAAATAAATATTCTTGAATCGAACAGGGTCATCGCAACACTTGAGAGATTTGGATACAATATTGTTGCTCAATTCCTTGAGACAGAAGATGCTAAAAGTCACCAGGATAGACTGAACCTCCTCTTAAAATTAATTGATATTTAATTTTTCAATCACTGAAAACTAAAATATCCTTTCAACAATCTTAATATTAGATTGATTATTCAAAAAAGCTAAGGGTTATAATAATTTTTAATTATTTTTAGGGTGAGATTTTTCAGGGATTAATTTTGAATATTCGAGTATTCTTAATGAGAAACAATTGCTTCTTTGTTCTAGCTTTGCTAACGCTTATGACGTTATCCCAGGTTGCCTACCCCCAGAAAAACAGAAAAAAAAGAAACAATTTAAAGATCTCGAATTACAGAGGTTCTATTAAATCTTTTGCAAATAAAAGATATTTTGCATTTGGTGGTGGTATCAATATCATAAATTATTTTGGAGATCTGGCACCCACATCAAGCTGGGCCAGCACCGACCTTAAGTTTACAAGACCTGGATTAAGTCTGTTTCTGGATTACAAATATGCCTCCAGAGTTACATTTCGGTTAGCTTTTGATGTGGGTACAATAACTGGTGATGATTTTACTTCTGCTGATCCGAATGACGAAGTCGATAAATACAGGTACATTAGAAATATCCAGTTCAGGAACAGGATTTATGATCTTTCATTTCAGGTTAAAATTGATCTTCTTACCAACAGGGGTACCTATATTAGTCGTCCTGCTTTCAATCCTTATTTATTTGGCGGTGTGGGGGTTTTTTATCACAATCCGAAAGCTATGGCTCCTGATACTGACCAACTGGGGAATAGCATACCCGAAGCCGGAAAATGGGTTGCGTTACAACCTCTTGGAACGGAAGGGCAATATAGTGATGCTTATGACGTTAAGCCCTACAGTAAGGTACAGATCTCTGTTCCAATCGGATTAGGTTTTAGCTATAAGTTAAGTAATAATCTGGATTTCTCTTTTGAGATAGGGTACAGGATCTTATTTACGGATTACATTGATGATGTTAGTGAGAATTATGTCGACCTAGGTATATTTGATAATCCATTGGCAAGAGCCTTGTCAGACCGCTCCCAGGAACTTATTGCAGTCAGAGCAGGGGAATCCAGGGATTTTGAAAACGTAATTCTACCTAATACAACTGAATACACGTATACTTCCCCATATGATGGAAATACGTATACTGTATTTATGGGATATGGAGATGGTAACCCTTCAAGTATCCGGGGAAACTCAGGTGACAATGATATGTATTTTGTCACCAGTTTGAAAATAACCTATATTTTTGGTGGAACTTTCCAGAATGCGAAATTCAGATAGAATGAAAGAAGGGCTCAAAAGCATTTTTGGTCCTGCCAAGATTAAATTGTTCAGGATCCTCACCATTTCTTCCATATTATTTTTTTCTCCTGTCAATGATTCATTTGGCCAATTAACTGAGATAGGTTTTCAATTAGGGGCATTCAATTATACCGGTGACCTTTCAAATGGATATAGCCTAAAAAACCATAGACCAGCTGGATCTGTCTTTCTTAGATCTAATATAACGGATGCTATAGGGTTGAAATATGGTGTTGCTGCCGGCATGATTCATGGCAGCAATGAGTTTTTTGACGATACTGAAAATCAGATAACATCTATTTCCTTTAATACCACCATACTGGAAGCATTTGGATCTTTTGAGTTTTATTTTCTGGATTATAAAAGTAAACATTCCAGAACTCACTGGACACCTTACCTGAGCCTGGGCCTGGCAGTCTTTACTTACTTTGGTGATGCTGCCAGCAATTCTAATCAAAGCAGGATCCAGCCGGCCATTCCTATTGGGATTGGATTTAAATACCAGGTTAGTAAACGAATAGATATTGGCCTGGAGGCTAGTGCGAGATTAACGTTTTTTGATTATCTCGATGGTATTGGTGATAGTGATCCTATAGGTCCTGATTATGTCTATGCAAACAAATATAGCTTTGACACATACTATTTTATCGGATTTACCCTCAATTATACCTTCTATATCATACCTTGTCCCTATGATTGGAACTGATTCTCTCCCCGTTTGATTTTAATTCTTAAAAAAATACGCCAATTTTGCAGTCTGCTTTTAAAGGCAAGTAATGATGTCAATGGAAATGATAGATAAGAGCAATTTGCCCATACATATCGCCGTAATTATGGATGGAAATGGGCGATGGGCAAAAAAGCAAGGCGCAAGACGTATCTTTGGGCATCAGAATGCGATCAAGGCAATCAGGGATATTTCTGAAGGATCAGCTGAAATAGGTATTAAATATCTGACTTTATATGCTTTTTCAACTGAGAACTGGAAACGGCCTAAAGCAGAAATAAAAGGTCTGATGGAATTGCTTGTAGCTACCATCAGGAAAGAAACTGAAACTCTGATCAAGAATAATATAATTCTTAAAGCGATTGGTGATATTGGGAGTCTTCCTCCAAAATGCCAGCGGGAACTAAGTGAAGCTATTGAGATCACCAGTAATAATTCAGGGCTTACTTTGATATTGGCTTTAAGTTATAGTGGACGATGGGATATTGTAGAAGGGGTTAAAAGTCTGTTAAAAGATGTTAAAAACAAACTTATATCAGAAGAAGATATAAATCAGGAATTGTTTTCACGTTATCTTAGTACTTCAAATATACCTGATCCAGAACTATTGATTCGAACGAGCGGAGAAATGCGGATTAGTAATTTTCTATTATGGCAGATGGCCTATACAGAATTATATATTACAGAGTTGCTTTGGCCTGATTTTAGGAAGGAACATTTGATTGAAGCCATAATATCTTATCAGAAAAGGGAAAGAAGGTTTGGAAAGATTAGTGAACAGGTAAATTTGGAGGGATGAGAAAATTCTTATTTATAATCATATTAACACTACCTATTGTTAGCGCCTTCCCCCAGGTCGGTCTGATCAAAAGTGATAATGGAAAAAATGATAATGGCAGAAGCACAGACGGCGAGATCCAGCTCGATTATAGAAATCCTAAAGTCTTTGAGATTGCTGAAATAAATGTAACAGGCGCTCAATTTCTTGATGTCAATGCATTAATCTCAATCAGTGGATTAAAAATAGGGGATAAAATAAAAATTCCAGGAGATGCGATCAGCGGCGCTATCAAAAAGCTATGGGAAAATGGGATTATAGGCGATGTGGGCATCTATGTTTCAAAAATCGAAGGGGAGCTGGTTTATCTGAACATAGACCTTAAGGAACGTCCTAGAATTACCAGGATCAATTTTGATGGCATTACCAAATCACAGCAAACAGAACTTAATGATCAGATCAAACTAATTCGGGGTCGTGTATTGACGGATGTATTACTAAAGAATACCGAGCTTTCGATAAAGAAGTACTTTATTGAAAAAGGATACCTGAATACAGAGGTTAATACCATTCAAAACGTTGATACATTAGTCTCAAACGGCGTGCAGATCTCTCTCCAAATCGACAAGAAATATAAAGTCCGCATCAATAAGATCAATATATATGGAAACTCTGAGATTGCCGATTCCAAGCTGAAAGGCAAGATGAAAAAAACCAATGAGCATATACGATTCTGGCTGTTCAAAGACCTTACTAAATCGATAGCAAACCTGAATGGAAAAAAATTCAAGAATTTCTTTACTAAAACTAAACCGGTATCTACCACGGAAATCAAGGAGTATCTGAACGAACAGGTGAAATTAAACTTCTTTAAAGGCCAGAAATTCCTTAGTGAGGAATATTTGAATGACAAGAAGAGTATGATCACCTATTTCAATTCTAAAGGATACAGGGATGCCCGAATTATCACTGATTCGGTTTACAATATCGGCAATAATAAGATCAACATAGACCTGGCCATTGAGGAAGGCATGAAGTATTATTTCAGAAATATAATATGGGCAGGCAATTTCATATATGAAGATGAGATCCTCGACAGGATACTGGGTGTTAAAAAAGGGGATATATACGATATGGAGTTCATCAATAAGAAGTTAACATTTAATCCTAATGGAACTGATCTTGGCGCCCTGTATCTCGACAATGGTTATCTGGCTTATAGTTGTGTTCCAGTTGAAACTGAAATTATCGGTGATTCAATTGATGTTGAAATGCGAATTACGGAAGGACGGCAATTTGACATAAACAAAATTATTGTCAAAGGGAATGAAAGGACAAATGATCACGTAATTCTCAGAGAGATCCGGACACTTCCAGGGCAGAAATTCAGTCGTGCCGCTTTAATCAGAACTCAGCGTGAATTATCCCAATTAGGATATTTCGATCCGGAAACTATTGGTATAAATCCAATTCCGAATTTTCAGGATGGCACCGTGGACATAGAATATTCACTGACAGAAAGACCTAGTGACCAGATAGAATTATCCGGGGGATGGGGTGGTTTTTATGGATTCGTAGGCACACTGGGACTGGTCTTCAATAATTTCTCCTTAAGAAATTTGACTAAACCTAAGAAATGGCATCCCCTACCTGTAGGAGATGGTCAAAGATTATCATTGAGGGTCCAGGCAAATGGAAAAGCATACCAGAGCTACTCTTTCTCATTTACAGAACCTTGGCTGGGTGGTAAAAAGCCAAATGCATTCACGATCTCCCTACAAAGATCTTCTCAGAGGACTAATGCTTTTGCCAATGTAGAAACACAGGGTTGGCTTAAATTAAGCGGCGTTACCTTCAGTCTTGCAAGAAGGATCCGTTGGCCGGATGATTATTTTACACTAAGCAATTCGGTCAACTATTACATTTATGACCTGAACAATTATGGATACCGGCTGGGCTTTTCAACAGGAGTAGCCAACAACATTACATTTAATACAACCATCGCCCGAAATAGTGTCGATCAGCCCATGTATCCAAGATATGGATCCAATATCTCTTTGAGTGTCAGCTTAACGCCACCCTATTCATTATGGAATGACGTTGACTATGAAACTGCCGATAATGCAACCAAATATAAGTGGATTGAATACCACAAATGGATGTTCGACGCAAGCTTTTTTCAAAAATTGGCAGGAAATTTGGTAGCTAATGCTAGAGTGAATGTTGGTTACATCGGTAGCTATGGTGCACCAATAGGCCCATTTGAGAGATTTGTAATGGGTGGAAGCGGATTGGCCGGACAGGATTTCTTACTGGGAACAGACATTATCGCATTACGTGGTTATGAAGATAGACAAGTTACTCCCAGAGATCCTGTTACTGGAATTGAGGGTGGGACAGCCTATAATAAATTGGTCTTTGAATTGAGGTATCCGGTATCCTTAAATCCATCTGCGACTATTTATGTGCTGACCTTTGCAGAAGGTGGAGGTAATTGGATTCATGGATACCAATTTAATCCATTTAACACATACCGCTCTGCCGGTATTGGCGCCAGGATATTCATGCCGGCATTTGGATTATTAGGTATTGATTGGGCATATGGTTTTGACAGGTTGCCCGGACAACCAGGTGTCAGTGGATCACAATTCCACTTCACAATAGGACAGCAGTTTAGATAAACATCGTATTATGAAACGCATAATTCTTAGTTGCTTTTTGGTTTTCTTTGCTCTCAGCACAGTTTTTGGGCAGAAATGGGGTTATATAGATACGGAATACATTCTTAGCAAAATTCCGGAATATAAGGAAGCGCAAGATGAAATTAATACATTATCTTTGAGCTGGGATCAGGAAATCCAGTCAATGTACAGGGAAATTGAAGCCCTGTATGATAAACTTCAGGCCGAAGAAGTTTTGCTGACCGTAGAAATGAAGGAAGAAAGGCTGGCCGATATCCAATTAAAAGAGGAGGAAGTAAAAGCTTATCATAAGAAGGTATTTGGATATGAGGGCTTATTTTTTTTAAAGAAAAAGGAACTTGTTAAACCGGTGCAGGATAAGGTTTTTGATGCCGTTGAGAAAGTCGCTAAAGATAATCGGCTCCAAATGGTATTTGATAAATCCGGCGAACTGGTATTAATATATACAGATCCAATTCATGATTATACAGATTATGTACTGGAAGAATTAGGTTTGGGAGATAAGAATGATGTAATAAAATGAATAAACAACTAAAAAACACAATAATGAAAAAGTTATTTATTGTAATTACTTTGTTTACAGCAATAACAGTAAGCAAGAGTTACGCACAATCTGATTTGAAGATCGGTTACACAAATGTAGATTATGTACTGAATCTACTTCCTGAAGCAAAAGAAATCGAAGCTGAACTCACCGCCTACGGGAAACAGCTTGAATCGCAGTTACAATCTAAAATGGCTGAATTTCAGGAAAAACTTAATGATTATCAAACAAAAATGAGTAGTGGTGAAATGCTGCCGGCTGTAGCCAGAGATAAGGAAACTGAGTTGAATGGGTTACGACAGTCTATCGAAAAATTCCAGAGAGATGCTGATGCTTCCTTACAAAAGAAGCAGGTAGACCTGTTACAACCTGCTTATGAAAAGATACAAAATGCAATAAACGTCGTTGCGGAAGCAAATAATTATTCTCATGTTTTTAGCAGTGATGTTGGAGCTTTTGCTGTCTTATTATATGCAAATGAAGATTCAAACATAACTGACCTCGTACTCGCTGAACTGGGTATTGAAGCACCTGTTGAAGCAAGTGAATAGGGTCAATTAACAGGTGTTTTGTCCGGTAAAAGCAGGATAAAACATCTGTTTTTATTAATATGATCAAATTCCCTCCGTTTTTAAAACCCTCTGACCTAACAGGGATAGTACCTCCGGCAAGCAGAATTTCAAATAAATTTATCGAACAAGCCAAAGCACTTATCCAATCATGGGGCCTGGAAGTACTTCTTTCAACCAATTGGGACAAGAACCATTATGGCTTTGCAGGTACTGATGATGAAAGACGCCAGGCATTACAGGATCTTCTGGATAATGAGGAGGTAAGATGTATATTCTGTGCCAGGGGAGGATATGGTACTTCCAGGATCATTGACCAACTTGATCTCAGTAAATTCTCCCTATCACCAAAGTGGATTATCGGATTTAGTGATATTACCGTATTGTTAAATAAACTTATTATACATCAATATGGAGGTATACATGGCCCGATGCCAATAAATTTCCATGAAGACAATTCGGAAAAATCAATTCAGATTCTGAAGAATTTCCTGTTTTCCGGCACCTATCCGGAGATAAGCTGCTCAAAAAATCACCATAATCGTGAAGGATATGTATCAGGTGAGATTGTTGGAGGAAATCTAACTATGTTGACAAACAGTATAGGCACCAGTACACAATTAAATACTAACGAAAAAATCCTTTTTATAGAAGATATTGATGAGAGAATGTACAGGATTGACCGAATGCTTGTCCATTTGAAAAGAGCGGGGATGTTCGATAAGCTGAAGGGATTGATCGTTGGGCATTTTACCAAAATAACAGAAAATGAGGATTTTGGGAATTCCCTTGAAGACCTGATATTATCCCATACATCGAATTTCAATTTCCCCGTATGTTTTGGAGCGCCAATTGGACATGTTATGCCAAATTATCCGGTTATAGTCGGACACGAGATATCACTTTTGGTAGATAAAGATACAGCTAAAATAAACCTAAAAAAATATCCCGGCGACTAATCCAATTATTATCAGAAGTGGGGCAAAGGAACTCACAAAATTTAAAAGCGTAAATGTTCCCAGTATTATCCCGAGATTCATCAAATTCATTTCAATAGGTTGTATCATAAATACTGTAGCTGTCATTAATAATCCTGTGCTAGCTGCAGTAATACCTTCTATTGAGGCCCTGATAACCCGGTATTGTTTGAGGCTGTCCCAGAATCTGATCAGGAAATAAATCAGGAATGTGCCTGGTAAAAATATGCCGGCAGAAGCAATCAATCCTCCCGTTATTTCACCCAATACGCCATATTCCCTCATGGACAAAGCCCCTACATAGGAACAGAAGGAGAATACCGGCCCAGGTACTGCCTGAACAAAAGCAAATCCAACAAGAAATTCCTCAGAACTTAAGTAATGCTTAAATTCTACAAACTCAGTAAAGAGAAGTGGAACAAGTACATGCCCCCCACCAAAGATCAAACTACCATTCCTGTAAAAATTCTCGAACAATCTGACAGGTAATTCTTTTGTATAATGACCAATAATGGCGGCTATTACAAATACGCCAGCCCACAGAAGAAAGTTGTTCCACTTGATTTTGATGCTGCCTTTATCTTCTACTGGCTGCTTTTTAAATTTAAATGCTGTCAATCCCCCGGCACCTATTAAAATAGCTGGCAATATAAAAGGTGATGGAAATATATATAATAAGAAAGCCGACATCGCCATTAAAATAAAGGCCGCTTTGGTCCTTACCACCCGCCATGCTATATGTATGGAGGCATAACCCACAAAGCCTACGGCCATCGGTTGAATGTAACGGGTAAAATTAATGGAGATGTCCTGTTCATGGAATCTGGACATCAATATCCCAAGGAATGTCATAATAGAAACGGCAGGAAGTGCCCATACCAACAAGGTAAGATATGCCAGTTTATGACCACCCAGTCTGTATCCCAGGGCGGTAATAGTCTGTGTGGAAGTAGGCCCTGGTAAAACCTGGCACAAAGCATTTAATTCTATTAGGTCCTTTTCTGTGAGGTATCCCCGCTTCTCTACAAATATTTTCAGGAAAAGAGCTAGATGAGCTTGCGGCCCACCAAAAGCACTGATTGAAAGTAACAGAACATCGCGAAGGAAAATGATATGTCGAATTCTCTTTATCAAATATTAACTCAATAAAAATAAGAAATAAAAACTTGTAAAAATTATTCACTTAATCAAGAAATTTCAATAAACATTTTGAAGTAGAAAAATTAAAGGTGAATAACTGTTACGAAAATCTAAAATTCTGTAAATTAAATCCTCACTTAGAATAATGATTGTTATCTGCTATTCTAAAGACATTTAATAACATTAAAAACTTGTAAAAATGAAGAATTTCTATCTAATCTTATTGATCTCCTTTATGTCTTACGAATCAATAAGTCAATGTAACACATACTTCAACTTTAAGGAGGGTACAGAGTATGAAATGACCCATTATTCTGGTAAGGATAAAGTAACGGGAAAATCTTTATCTCAGATACTCAGTGTTGAAGATAATGGAGGGGTTTTAACTGCGCATATTAAGGGCACGGCTTTTGATAAAAAGGGGGATGAGATAACCAGTATGAATTTTGAATACATCTGTGATGATGGAGTACTAAAGATGGACATGAACAAGTTTATTCCCAAAGATATGTTCGGGAGTGATGCTGATATTGAATTTGAAATGGAAGGAGATTATCTCGAGCTTCCTAAAAGTCTGGAAATTGGTCAATCTTTGAAAGATGGGATGATAGAAGGTAAAATGACCATGGAAGGAAATCCTGCTATGGCTAATATGGCTTTATCAGTAAAGATTTTCAACCGGAAAGTTGAGGCAAAGGAGGATTTAACAACACCTGCAGGCAGTTTCACCTGTTATAAGATCGCATATGATATGGAAAGTTCAACAAAAGTTATGGGAATGAACAACAAGGTTAATATGAAAGGAATTGATTATGTGTCAGAAGGAGTAGGAGTAATCAAAACAGAATCCTATAACAAAAAGGGAAACCTGTCCAGTTACTCTCTGCTTACCGGGTATAAATGATCTCATTCTGAATATTAATACCTTAAATGTAAAATCTCAGGATCTCAATTGAATATGTAATTCTTGCAGTTGGTCGCCTGATATTGGTGATGGTGCATCAATCATTACATCTCTGGCCGAATTATTTTTCGGAAAGGCTATATAGTCACGTATGGATTCTGTTCCTCCAAATAAAGCGCATATTCGGTCGAATCCAAATGCGATACCTCCATGAGGTGGTGCACCGTATTCAAAAGCATCCAGCAGGAATCCAAATTGTGCCCTGGCTTCCTCTGGACTAAATCCAAGCGCCTTAAACATCTTCTGCTGAATTTCCTTATCATGGATCCTTATGGACCCTCCGCCCAGTTCCACACCGTTGATCACCATATCATATGCGTTTGCATTCACTTTTCCCGGTTCTGTATCCAGCATTTCAATTTCGCCAGGATTAGGAGATGTAAATGGATGATGCATGGCATAATATCTTTGACTTTCCTGATCCCACTCAAGTAAGGGAAAATCAACAATCCATAAAGGAGCAAATACAGAATGATCTCTAAGACCCATTTCCTCTCCTAATTTCAACCTGAGTTCCGACAAAGCTTTTCTGGTTTGTTCCGATTCCCCGGCTAATATCAATAGTAGATCATTAGGCTTCGCACCAAAGACCTCAGCCCATTTGCCAATATCCTCCTGGCTGAAGAACTTATCTACGGAAGATTTATATGAGCCGTCTTGATTGTATTTTACATACACCAGCCCCTTTGCTCCAACCTGAGGCCTACGCACAAAATCTGTTAAAGCATCCAATTGCTTCCTGGACCAGTCGGCAGCACCATCCACTTTTATCCCGACAACCAGCTGGGCATTGTCAAACACATTGAATCCTTTGCCCTTAGCCAGTTCATTCAATTCATGAAAGGTCATTCCGAATCTGATATCTGGCTTATCTGAGCCATATTTTTTAATAGCCTCACTGTACTGCATGACAGGAAAATCATCCAACTCAATATCCTTGATGGTTTTAAATAGATGTTTCATCATACCTTCGAAGACTTGCATTATATCTTCCCTTGTAACAAAGGACATTTCACAATCGATCTGTGTGAATTCCGGTTGACGGTCTGCACGCAGATCTTCATCTCTGAAACACCGGACAATCTGGAAATAACGGTCAAATCCTGAAACCATCAAAAGTTGTTTAAATGTCTGTGGAGATTGAGGCAGGGCATAGAATTCACCTTTGCTGATCCTGGATGGCACTACAAAATCCCTTGCTCCTTCCGGTGTGGATTTGATAAGGAAAGGTGTTTCTACCTCAATAAAATCTTTATTGCTGAAGTAGTTACGGGTTTCCTGCATGATGTGGTGCCTTAATAACATGTTTTCCTTTAAAGGTCTTCTTCTGAGATCAAGATACCGATACTTCATCCTGAGATCCTCCCCTCCATCAGTTTCTTCTTCGATGGTAAATGGCGGCACTTTAGATTTATTCAGGATTTTCAGTTCATTTACAAAAATCTCTATATCACCTGTCCGAATTTTATTATTTTTAGAAACGCGTTCAATAACCTCACCTTCTGCCTGAATAACAAATTCCCGCCCAGTGGTTCTGGCTATTTCTAATACTTCCGGATTGCTTTTACTTTCGTCAAAAATTAACTGGGTTATACCGTAACGGTCCCTGACATCAATCCAGATCATCCCACCCTTATCCCGGATCTTCTGCACCCAACCAGTGAGTGTGACAATATTACCAGCATTTTCTATCCTTAATTCGCCACAATTATGAGTTCTTAACATATTTCAGAATTTTCAGAGGCAAATTTAACAATTGAATTAGATATAATCTGGAAACTTATCATCGAAAGTACATTTTGATTCTAAAATTTTGATATTAAGTAATTTGAGCAAGATTAATTTACTTAAATTTACATTTGGATTTTGTTTGTAAAGAAAACATCGATGCATCGCCACCTGATTTTCTTATTTTTGATTCTTCTGCTATCAGCACAGCAGTACAGGCTTGTAAAGGTGAAGGTCGACAAGAATATCAGTGTTAAATTACCATCTGATTTTACCCTGGTACCTGAAGGTGATGTGGGTACCAAATATATATCCTACAGGTCTCCAATCGCTTTGTACTCAAATTCTACAAAGGAAGTGGACTTCAGCGTAAATTTTTCTGTTTCAAAATGGCAGTCTTCTGATCTGGAACTTGTGCAGTCGTTTTATAAAAGTAATATTGCAAATCTTTTTGATAATATTGAATTTCTAAGTGAATCGATAGAAGAGATAAATGAAAGGAAATATAT
Organism: Cyclobacteriaceae bacterium; assembly: GCA_024644875.1. Taxonomy (GTDB): domain Bacteria; phylum Bacteroidota; class Bacteroidia; order Cytophagales; family Cyclobacteriaceae; genus JAGTVG01. The sequence continues at coordinate 58,524 of JAHEGY010000003.1, read as the reverse complement.
TGTGTTTGAATTTACCTCATCGATATCAGAAGCCCAAAGTGTACTCCGGCAAGGTGCCAGTATCAAAAAGTATTACTATATTCAATATACTCTTATGCAGGGATCAGTAATGATATTCAGTTTCAGCACACCACAACGGATCATGAACGAATGGCGGTCCGCTGCTGGAGAGATCATGCATACAGTAAAAATTAAATAAAATGGGATTGAGCGTTTATTCGGATGACCATTTCATGAAAGAAGCTATCAAGCAGGCAGAGATTGCATTTGAAGACAAGGAAATTCCTGTCGGTGCGGTTGTAGTATGTAATAATAAGATCATTGCAAGAGCATATAATCAAACCGAAAAACTTAATGATTCAACCGCTCATGCAGAAATGATCGCATTGACAGCCGCGTTTAATTATTTGGGTGGAAAATATTTGCCCGATTGCTCAATTTATATTACACTAGAGCCTTGTATAATGTGTGCAGGGGCCTTATACTGGTCACAAATAGGAAAAATAATATTTGGGGCACCCGATCAGAAACGGGGATACAGAACTGTAAAATCAGAAATATTGCATCCCAAAACAGAAGTTATTGAAGGAATTTTAGCAGAGGATTGCAAACAAATCCTTGATAAATTCTTTAATACTATAAGAAACATTTAAAATTATTATTAAACCAAATAAAATTATTGATTATGGCATTTGAATTACCCCCTTTACCTTACGCATTTGATGCACTGGAACCTTCTATTGATGCATTAACTATGGAAATCCACCATGGTAAGCACCACGCTGCGTACGTAGCAAAATTAAATGACGCCACTCAGGGCACCGAACTCGAAAAAATGTCCTTGAGCGAACTTATGTCCGTTATTGGAAAGAACAGTCCGGCTGTTCGTAATAATGGTGGCGGTCATTTTAACCATTCTTTATTCTGGGCTATTATGTCTCCTAATGGAGGTGGCACTCCTGATGGTGAGTTAGCTGCTGCAATCAACGGAAAATTCGGATCCTTTGATACCTTTAAGAATGAATTCTCAAGCGCAGCTGCAACACGTTTCGGTTCCGGTTGGGCCTGGTTATGTGTTGATCCAAAAAAAGAACTATGTGTTTGTTCAACACCTAATCAGGATAATCCTATGATGGACATCGCTGAATGTCCGGGTACCCCGATTCTAGGCCTTGATGTATGGGAGCATGCCTATTACCTGAAATACCAGAACCGCCGTCCGGATTATGTATCTGCTTTCTGGGATGTTGTTAACTGGCAAGAAGTGGCAAAAAGATTCACTGAAGCCATGTAAATTATTTAACCCGCATAGATCTGATATACTATTCTGTGCGGGTTTACCTTCTTTTCTGATCCACCATTTTCTTTAATTCTGCCAATTCGTCTCTGAATTGAGCTGCCTGTATAAAGTCCAGATCCCTGGCTGCCTTTTCCATTTTTTTCTGTGTTTGAATTATCATCTTACTTAACTGATCTTTATCCATATACTGCACGACCGGGTCTGCTGCCACAGAAGTGTTTTCATTCTCAAAATATATTTTCCTGACACCTTTTTTTGAATCAGCCACTTTTGTCTGTTCAAAAATCTCTTCTGTTGACTTTATTACAGTTGTAGGTGTAATATCATGTTTGATGTTATATTCCTTCTGAATCCTTCTCCTGCGGTTTGTCTCATCAATGGCAGTCCGCATCGACTCGGTAATCTTATCAGCATACATAACCACTTTTCCTTCTACATTACGGGCTGCCCTTCCTATGGTCTGTACCAAAGACCGCTGATTCCTTAGAAAGCCTTCTTTGTCCGCGTCGAGTATTGCCACTAGTGACACTTCCGGAAGATCTAAACCCTCCCGCAAAAGGTTAACCCCCACAAGTACGTCAAAGACACCCAAACGCAGCTCACGTAAAATTTCGACCCTATCCAGGGAATTGACTTCAGAATGAATATAGCGGCATTTAACACCTACCTGTTCAAGGTATTTGGTTAATTCTTCAGCCATTCTTTTGGTTAAGGTTGTGACAAGTGTTCTCTCTTTTCTACTAACGCGTTCATCAATCTCACCAAGGAGATCATCAATCTGGTTTGTACTGGGCTTCACGACTATCTCTGGATCGAGTAAGCCTGTTGGCCTGATTATTTGTTCCACAACCACTCCTTCTGATTTTCTTAATTCATAATCTCCAGGTGTGGCACTTACAAAAATGGACTGATTGATCAGAGATTCAAATTCATTGAATGTCAGCGGCCGGTTATCCAATGCCGCAGGTAACCTGAATCCATAATCCACAAGATTTACCTTCCTGGAACGGTCTCCTCCCCACATAGCCCTTACCTGTGGTATCGTTACGTGGCTTTCGTCCACTACGATTAAGAAGTCTTCAGGAAAATAATCAATCAGGCAGAATGGTCTGTTTCCCGGATTTCTTCTGTCAAAGTACCTGGAATAATTTTCGATACCGGAACAGTAACCCAATTCACGCATCATCTCCATATCAAATTCTGTCCTTTCCTTGATCCTTTTAGCTTCCAGAAATCTTCCTTCAGATTCAAAAAGGTTAATTTGCGAAACGAGGTCATCCTGGATTTCCCGGATAGCCAGATTTAATTGATCCTTTCCCGTAATGAACAGGTTTGCAGGATAAATAGAAATGGATTTTTCATCTTCCAGTTTTTTCCCGGTAAGTGGGGATATCCGGTGAATGGATTCAATTTCGTCATCCCAGAAAATAATCCTGTATCCAAAGTCAGCATAGGCAACGAATATATCTACCGTATCACCTTTTACCCTGAAAGTACCTCTGCGAAAATCAAGTTCAGCCCTGCTGTAAAGAATGTCCACCAGGGCATGCAATAGCTGGTTCCTGGGAATACGATCCCCAACGGATAAGCGGATTATATTCTTGCCAAATTCTTCCGGATTACCTATGCCGTAAATGCATGAAACCGATGCCACAACAATAATATCCCTTCTCCCTGAAAGCAACGCTGAAGTAGCACTTAATCTTAGTTTTTCAATTTCATCATTTACCGACAAGTCCTTTTCAATATAAAGATTAGAGGTGGGCATATAGGCTTCGGGCTGATAATAATCGTAATAGGATATAAAGTATTCGACGGCATTATCAGGAAAGAATTGTTTAAACTCACCGTATAGTTGTGCGGCCAAGGTTTTATTATGACTTAAAACAAGGGTTGGCCTGTCAACCTCTGCGATAACGTTGGCTATAGTATAAGTTTTACCGGATCCTGTAACGCCCAGCAGTGTCTGGCTTTCCTCGCCCTGCAAGATTCCTTCAGAAAGCTGTTTAATGGCATCAGGCTGATCCCCTGTGGGTCGGTATTCACTCGTTAATTTAAAGCCCATTTTTTATTCATTCCAAATATCCCAGGACTTTTCAGCTTGCAGTTCAAGCATTTCAAGCCCGTTTTTTATCCTGGCGCCGGCTTCCCTCCCTTTATTAAGGAAAAGAGTTGTTTCTGGATTATATATTAGGTCATAAAGATAGAAATCTGCATTCAATAATTCGTATGGAAGGTGAGGCGCTTCATTCACATTTGGATACATCCCAAGCGGAGTAGTATTTATTATCAACCGGTGATCCTGAATAATATCAGTATTTTCAGTTAATTCATAATAATCATAATCTGCTTTAGCGATATTGCGGGAAACTGTACTGTAGGGAATGTTACAATCATCAAGTACAATCCGGACGGCTTTGGCTGCTCCTCCTGTACCAAGTACCAGAGCCTTTAGTTTGGAGATGCTATTACTTATCCATGTTTCAAGAGATGTCCTGAAGCCATAATAATCAGAATTAAAACCAATTTTACTGCCATCTGGTAATATCTTTATCACATTGACAGCACCCACTTTCTCTGCACTGTGATCGAGATTATCAATATATTTCCTCACGTCTTCCTTATAAGGTATTGTTACATTTAATCCGTTTAGATCTGGATAGGAATCAAGGAGGGCAGGCAGATCGTCTATATGTTTAATTTCAAAGTTCTGGTAGACTACATCACGAATCTTTTCCTTTATAAATTTCTCGGAAAAATATTTCTGTGAAAAGGAATGAGCTAAGGGGAATCCGATCAATCCAAAGATTTTCATTATGCTTTTGTTCTTTTTGCGAATATTTCGATAACAATAACCAGGGCGATACCTAAAAGAATGAAAATGGCTGAGATCCAGGTTTCAGAATTCCCAATATCAGGTAAGTGCCATGAATACCCTTCGATAATCATTTTACCTTTTCTGACAACAATTTCACCAGTGGCATCCAGAAGATATTCCGGATCTTTCCAGGGCCAGATGATTAACAAGGATCCCAAAATAAAACCAGTCAATACTCCAATTGTTTGGTCTCTGAACCGGTTAATTAGAAAAGAAATAATCCTGGAAAGAATTATAAAACCAGCGATGCTTCCAAGCACGACAGGGACTAAAATCTTCATATTTAAGTCCGGGACCGCTTCAAGGAAAATCAATTGATAATTGCCCATTAATATCAGAACAAAGGAACCGGATAATCCAGGCAGCAGCATGCTGGCCATTGCCACAATTCCACAAAGAAAGAGATATAAAGTGCTCTCATTTCTACTGGCTGGATTTAAATAAGTGATCACAACAGCTATAATCACACCTACAACTACAGCCAGGAAATTTACTAAATTCCAATTTGAGATCGTTTTCCCGACAAAATATATGGATGCAAGAATAAGACCAAAGAAGAAAGCCCACACATAAACCGGATAATTATCAAAGAGAAAACTAAGTATTTTACCCAGGCTGAGAATACTGATAAAGACACCGGCAAACAACCAGAGTAGAAACTGTAAATTTATATGTTCTGAAAATGATTTCAGTTTTAAGCCAAAGAAGAACCTGATGGCTTTTATATCAAATGCTTTTAATGAGTTGATCAGATCTTCATAGATATTGGTAATAAAAGCGATAGTCCCTCCTGATACCCCCGGGATAACATTTGCGGCTCCCATAGCTATCCCTTTCAGGAATAATATAATATTGTTTTTCACAATAGAATCAAATTAAAAAGATCGAAGCAAGCACCTCGATCTTCATGTTGATGCAATTATTGATTTATATATCTTTTTGCGTCTTCAGAAAATGATCGAAAGTATCTCCTCTTAATCCCAGGCGAATGGTTTCTAATGGTAAAATTTCATGTGGTGGAATATTACCCAGATTTACGTTGGGCCCCAATAACTTGATGAACCAGACTTGCTGTGCTTTTTGAGGTGCTTCCCATATGATTTTTTCGAAAGGGATCTTAGTCAATATCTCTTCAACAAGTCCAGATCTTACTTCGCCACTTGATCTGAACAATCCAACAGTGCCACTTTCTCTGGCTTCCCCGATAACTTTCCAGGACCCGGCATCAAGCTCAGCCTGCATCTGGACAATCCATTTATAAGGGGGAATTATTTTTTCAGCATCTTTAGATCCAACTTCAGACAAAACGGTTACATATTCTGATAGCTTATTAATGTAATCACACTTAATATCATGATCCAATTCAATGGAGCCATCCGAAACTTCGGCATACTCCATGTCATATTTTTCCAGTACTTTTATATAGTCTTCAAATTGGTTCCTTACTACAAAAGCTTCAAATAAAGTCCCACCAAAATAAGTTGGGATACCCAATTCCCGGTATAGGTTCAATTTCTCTTTTAAATTTGGGGTCACAAAGGATGTTCCCCAACCTAATTTTACTATATCTACGAAATCACTTCCCACACTTAAAAAATCTTCAATTTCTCTAAGGCTAAGTCCTTTATCAATCGCCATAGTGCAGCCAGTCTCCCTGGGTTTGTCAGTCCTGTCTGGAATTTCCTTTAAAGAATAGTTCATTTAAAAATTTTCTTTTCTGTATTGATCTATAATTTTAAACAATGCTTTCTGTGTTTGCAATTTAGGAAAAAATTCAAGTAATACGGTATGGTTTTCAAAATTAAGGACCAGCGCATTTTCAAGATAAACAAAGGCATCTTTGTATTTTCCAGCTGCGATCATATATGCAGTTGCCCGGTAGTAAAGGTCGGAGTCATCTGGTAATTGTTCAATGCCTCTTTGGATAATAAATATGGCCTTTTCAAAATCTCCCTGCTCATAATAGATCTGTGACCACTTCAACCAGATGTCCTTGTTTTCAGGATCCAGTAAGCACACTTCTTCATAAGCATCCAGGCTCGATACGATATTGCCAAGCTTGTATTCTGTCTCTGCTACGGCAGTCCAGTAATCAGCATTTTCAGGATCAAATTTCAGGGCTTTGTTAAGAAAATGTATGGCTTCGTACCATTTATCCTGAGCATTCAAACATATGCCTACCCCAAACCAGGCCTCGTCATTAAAATTATCCAGTTTGATTGCTTTCTGATAGTATTTAATCCCGAGTTCATATTGCTCAAGTTTCTCATAGGCAACAGCAATGCAGCAAGAAGTCTCCGAAGTAGGGCCTTCAATATCCAGGGTCTTCTTATAGGAGTCCAGGGCCTTGGTATATTTACCCAGCGACATATAGGTGTTTCCAAGGTTAAAATGGGCAGAGGCAAATTTTTCATCGATGGCTATTGCAAATTCATATGCATTGACTGCCTCTTCAAAATTCTCCAGTTTATTGTAAACAATTCCTAAATTATACCAGCCATATTGAGAATAGGGATCTTTGTCTATAAATTCTTTATAATAAGAAATACTGTCTTCCAGCTTTCCGGTGATATCAAGGCAATAGGCTAATTCATATAAGACATTTTCATTATTTAAATTTACTTTAAGAGCCCTCTCATAATTCAGGATTGCTTTATTAAATTGTCCTGAATTCTGGTAAGCCATTCCAATATTATAAAGGATCTCATCTTTTGCTTCACTGTTTTCCAGGACTTTTTCATATTCCTGTATAGCCAGTTTATGTTTACCCATTAATGAATAAATTGATCCTTTAATAATCAGGATCTCTTCATCATTTGGCTGATAGATCAGGGCACTATCTAACAATTCAAGCGCCTCTTCATAATGTCCCATATTTGACAGGACCTGGGCTTTTGCAAATTTCAACTCAGTTGAGAATGGGAATCTTTCTATTGCAATAGAACATGTGTTCAGGGCTTTATTAAATTTCTTTTTATTGTTGTAATGCTCAACAATAATCTCAAAATCCTCAGCAGGGAAAAAACCCAATCTTCCTCTTTCAAGCTGATCTTCAAATTTACTGACCAGTTGTAATGAATTTGGATTTGAATTGTCTTTTCCTTCCATCAAGATACTTAGGTTTATAGTGGCAAATAGCCCATTTTCTATCCTTTGCTCTAATGCAAATATGATCCAACTTGAGGAAAAATATGGGATTTTTAAAAGAATTTTCTACGTGTGTTGTTATTGGTAATAATTATGAATTCAATAGCCTTGAAAACCAGGGTTTACGTGCCTCACGATAATATCCACTTCCATATCCATACCCGTAATGTATGCCTTTCGTTCTTTTCAGACCATTGACAATAATATAAAGATGCTGAAATTCATGTAAATCATTTATCTTGGCGAGGAAATTAACAAACTGCCTCTTGCTATACTCGGGCCTTATAATATAGATCTTGATATCGGCTTTTTTCATCACGAGCAATCCATCAGTAACTATCCCAACCGGTGGCGTATCCATAAATATGATATCGTATCTGGATTTCAGATCACTAAATACAGAATCTGACCTTTCAGACATAATCAATTCTGATGGATTTGGCGGTATAGGCCCTGATGCCAATAGGTCCAGATTATCAATACCAGAAGAAATCAGACAATCATCCACCGTATCCTTCCCAATAAGTATGGTACTTATGCCTTTTTCTTTTGGAATATCTGTAAAGATGTTGTTGAACTTTGGTTTTCTAAGGTCCATATCCATGAGCAATATCCTTTTGCCGGATAATGCAAAAGCAGCTGCAAGGTTCAATCCAACAAAAGTCTTCCCTTCACCACTCACCGTTGAAGATAATGAGGATATAATACCCTCTTTCTCAGGCAGGATGAATTTCATATTTGTCCTAATTGAACGAAAAGCCTCACTGATGGCTGATTTCGATTCTTCCTGAATAATGATCTTTGATGTTTTCAATTTTTCAGCAAAATAGAAAGGAACAGTGCCGAGTACGGGAATCTCTGTTAACCTTTCCAGTTCTTGAATTCCTGTAATTTTATCAAATGATAAATACCCAATTCCTATTATAAAAAAGGAAACTACAAACCATGCTACCAGTCCGATTCCATATATGATGTATTTCTGTGGCTTTAAAGGTTCAGATGGAAAACTGGCACCGGAAAGAACTTTAAAATCTGTGACCGTTCCGGCTATCGCCAACTGAAATTCAGCTTTCTTCTGCATTAAAGAAAGGTAGAATCCTTCGTATAAGGCATAATATCTCCGACTTTTAGCATACTCCGTGTTCTTTGATGGCATCCCCACAAATTTGCTTTCTAATTGATTTCTCTGTTCATTTATCAGATCCAGCTGTTGGCTCAATTCTTTATTAAATTCCACAACAAAACTTTTGACTCTATTGTATAAAGTATTGATCTCTTCCGACCACTTTCTGTATACCAGTGTATTTTCATTATGGGAAATTAATATGCTTTCGCGTTTTTCTATTAATTCATTCAAGCTGGTGATTTCATCGATCATATTCCGGGGCAGTGTCTTATAATCTGATATCACAAGATTAATTTGATTGCCGTTAATTATTTCCTCCTCAAGTTCTTCTATTCTTATTTGCTTTTTATTAACAAGATATTCCTGGGAATCAAGTGAATTAAGAGAAATAATTGTTTCTGACAGGTTGCTGTTAAGATCTATCGATTTATTGTTGATTATGAAGCTTTCAAAATAGTTTTCAAAATCAGAAAGCCTCTGTTCTGTAGATTCAAGTTGCTGATTAAGAAACTCAATTCTTTGCGCATTGGCCTTATTTTTTTCTGCTTTTGTATAGTTCAGATAAATTGTATCTATAGCATTTACCAGGTCCCTTGCTTTATGTATGTTATACCCTTTAAATGATATCTGAATGGTATTGGCATTAAGATTAAGTGGTTCTACACTCATATTTTTCCCGATAAAATCCAGGAGATATTGCCTGCTGTAGACATAAAAATAAAACTCATTATCCTGTATGCCGTGCTGATAGAATTCCGTTAACTGGATCTCGAAATTAAAATATTCTGTTTGGATCTCTTCCCCGAAATTATATGTTGATTCATAACGCTGACCACCGAACTCATACGAGAGGTTGAACTCTTTTGTATTTATCACATCCACTCTGAACGGAATATTATATACCCGGTTATCCTTAATGATTTTCCTAATTGTAAATGGAGGATTATTATACCTTTCATCCAGCAAAATCTTTCCAATGGTATAAATACTAACATCGAGATTAAGTGCATCGATAATTTTATTGAAGAACAATTTTGATTTAAGCAACTCCATCTCACTGGATAGACTGTTAAACTGCTGTTCCTCATCGTATTCCTGTAAACCCAAAACAGAGGCATCTCTTTTAATATTCAGCTTTAAAACAGAACTGGATTCATATAATGGTTTTGTATATCGTACGGAGAGGAATGATATAATTATAGTAGCTAAAAAAAGGAAAAAGATCCATGGAAATGATCTCTTTAGAACCACAATAAATCGATCCTCATCAAAGGAAATTCCTTTGTCATCCTGTTCGATTTCCTGTATAAATTTATAGTCGTCCAATATTCAAATTTAATTTCCGAGAGCCTGTATGGCAACAATCAAAGCTACAAGACTAGCCAATACACTAACTATAGGTAATATGTCCCGGGTACCTTCTGAGAATCCTCTTACTACAGGTTCAACATATATGATATCTCCGGAATATATCTTAAGATCGGCTTTCATCATGCCCTCAATTGTTGACAGATCAATAATTTGAACCTCAGGATTTTTCAAATCTCCCCGTAATAGACGAATATTCTGCGCCTTTGAATCTTTTTCCAGTCCTCCGGCCAGTGCCAGCACTTCAAGCAGGGTCATGTCTTCATTGGTGAGATTAATCACTTGCCCTCCCGGTTTTCCGAGAAAAATTACCCGCTTATTTTTAAAACTTACGATTACGTAGGGATCTTTATAAAAATTCGAGAACCTCTTTTCCAAAAGTTCTTCAGCCTCATGGGTGGTGAAATCCTTCAACTTAACCTGTCCCACCATCGGTATTTTAACCATCCCTTCTTTATCTACAAAATACCGGACCTCTTCCCGTTGAATATTATTGTTTGCTATCTCGCCCTGTAAAACATAATCAGGATCAATGATGCGTTCACCTTCATTGGTGTATACTCTTATCTCCAACTGATCATTGATCTGTATCCTGTAATTCCTTTCAGCCAGGATTTTAGAATACTCTAAATCCTGCGGATAGTTCCCGTCCTCAGTTTTAAACATGATATGCTGTTTATAGCTGGAGCATGCCGTAAACAGCAATAGCAGCCCTATACCCAAAGTTTTCCGTATAATGGGATTAAACAAGTCCATATTCAAATATAGAATACTCTGGCAGATTTATTAAATATTATTCTGGATAAAAGACTTGAGGGAGGGTAATTCTGAATCTTTTTTTGACAGGATTGGATTTTTTACCGGCCAGCTGATTTTCAGATCCCGGTCATCCCATCGTATTCCCGTATCAGCAGGAGCATAATAGTATGATGTGCATTTATACTGCAGGATGCAATCTTCCAGGGCAACGAAACCGTGCCCAAATCCTTCGGGGATATAAAACATATTATTCAGCTTGCTATCCAGGACAACTGATATGTATTTCCCGAAAGTATCTGAACCTGTTCTTAGATCAACTGCCACATCATACGCTTTACCATATGTAACCCTTACGAGCTTACCTTGTTCATAGGGATTTAACTGGAAATGAATGCCTCGTAGTACGTTTTTATAAGAAAAAGAATGATTATCCTGAATAAAGGCTTTCTCAATCCCAAGTTTTGAGAAGGTCTCGGCACGGAATGATTCGAAAAAAATACCACGGTCGTCAGTAAAAATATCAGGAACCAACTCAAATGGTCCTTCTATATCAAAATGCTTTACTTCCATAAAAATCTAATCCAGTCCCCATCCCATTCAGGCAACATAATTAACAAGTTCCTGGTATTTATTAATAACCACATTTTCATTATAAGATTTCTCCACCAGTTCACGACCATTATTCCCGAATGTCTGTCTTTCTTTAATGGAGAGATTATACATTTTTAACAATTTATTCGCCAGATCATCAACATCTTTCAAACTGCATAGAAATCCGTTATAATTATCTTTTACTACATTATTACATCCGGCTACATTAGTTGTGACGATAGGCCTTGCCATTCCCGCAGCTTCCAGAAGTGTCCGCGGTGTTCCTTCACGATAAGATGGCAAGACAATACAGTCGGCATTTTTAATATAGTTCCTGACATCAGGTACCCTTCCCAGGTATTCGATTAAGCCATTATGGATCCATGAGTTAATTATATTTGCAGGAATCCCCCTCCGGTGTTCTTCATCAATAGCGCCCAAAATCTGGAACCTGGCTTTAATGCCGCGCTTCTTAAGTATTTTTATTGCTTCAATATATTCAACAATACCTTTATCGTGAATTAACCTTGATATTAAGAGGAAAGTAAATTCCTTATTTTGAGGCAATGTTGCCGGAACAAATTTAGAAAGATCAATTCCTGATCCTGGTATGAGCTCGGCAATATCTTCCGCAATTAGTTTTTCATCAATGAAAAGTTTTTTATCCTGGTCATTTTGAAATAACACCTTTGCCGGAAACCTGAAGGCTATTTTGTACATCATCCTGGCGATAAATGAGACGATACCCCTATTAAGAAATACGGTGCCCAGACCACAGACATTATTAATGCTTGGTATTCCAAGCATTTTAGCCGCCAGCGTACCATAAATGTTTGGTTTAATAGTAAAATGAAGTATTAAATCCGGTTTAATTCTTCTATAAATCCTAAATAACTCAATCGAGAGCCCAAAGTCCTTTATAGGATTTGCGCCCCGGCTATCCATTGTTACTTTTTCATACCTACACCCAATCTGAATTAATTTTGATGAATAATCATCATAAGGAGCAACGGCTATGATCTCATGTCCCTCATTAATTAATGACCGGACCAAACCTAATCTGAAGTTATAGATGTTCCAGGATGTGTTTAAAACAATCGCAATTTTCATTGCTTATATAATAAATCTAAATGAAACTGATAATGCAAAAGAATTTTGGTATTAACCTGAATTGAACAAATCACATTATTAGTTAAGACAAACTCCCAAGTAATTTCTTAAAATCGGTTAAAGATAACTAATTTTGCACATATTCAAAATATAAATTCACATTTACAAACTTATATATTGAAACATCCCGGAAAAGAAGAGACAGCTGTATTAGTCGCATTGATCAACAGGAGGCAATCAGAGGAGCAAACCAAAGAATATCTGAATGAGCTTGCCTTTCTGGCTGAAACACTTGGGACAAAAACCATTAAGACGGTTACGCAAAAACTTGATATCCCTGATGTAACCACTTTTGTAGGCAAGGGTAAACTGGAGGAGATCAGGGAGTATGTAAAAGCAATGAGTGTAGATAAGGTAATCTTCGACGATGACCTTTCTCCGTCTCAGCTGAGGAATCTTGAAAAAGTACTAAAAACAACCATTTTTGACAGGTCTTTGCTGATTTTAGAAATATTCTTAAAGCGGGCTAAAACATCTCAGGCCAGAACCCAGGTCGAATTGGCGCGATATCAATATCTTTTGCCCAGGCTAACACGAATGTGGACACACCTTGAGCGGCAAAGAGGCGGAACAGGTACCAGAGGCGGTGCAGGTGAAAAAGAGATCGAAACAGACAGAAGGATAATAAGAAATCAGATATCTGTTTTGAAGAAAAAGCTTGAGAAAATAGATAAGCAGAAGATTACTCAAAGAAAAGGCAGAGGGAATATAACACGCGTGGCATTGGTGGGATATACCAACGTGGGTAAATCCACTTTGATGACATTATTGTCAAAATCAGATGTTTTTGCGGAAAACAAGCTTTTCGCAACCGTTGACTCCACAGTCCGGAAAGTTGTAATCAATAACATTCCGTTCTTGTTATCCGATACCGTTGGATTTATCCGAAAGCTACCCCCCACGCTTGTAGAGAGTTTTAAATCCACATTAGATGAAATCCGGGAGGCTGACATTTTGCTGCATGTGGTAGATGTATCACATTCCGGTTTTGAAGAACAGATTGATATAGTGAATAAAACCCTTGCTGAGATCGATGCTGCGGATAAGCCAACCATCCTTGTATTTAACAAAATGGACCTATACCGGTCCTTATTGGAATCTTCTGAAGATCCGGTTTATTTGAATGGAGAAGAAAATCTCACCCTGATACAGAAACACTATGCCACCAGAAAAAACTTCTCCACTGTATGCATATCAGCTAAAAAAGCGGAGAATATTGATGAATTCAGGGATAAACTAGGTAAACAAGTTAAAAAGAGGCATTACAAGATCTATCCAAATTACATGAAGAATGAATACTATTAAAATTTATTCTTTACGACCTCGTTTGTGATTGAGTAAGATTTTCCAGCTCAACTGACAATTCCTTAAATCAATGCACTTAATCCGCTAATCAATTCATTTATTTGAATATAGGATATATTGGATTATTTTTGCATCGATTTGAACATTGGCCTCGTAGTTCAATGGATAGAATAGGAGTTTCCTAAACTCTAGATCTAGGTTCGATTCCTAGCGAGGCTACTGAATCCCGCTAATAGCGGGATTTTTTGTCTCTTGATGGAATCGAACCCCAACGCGTCAAGCTGGCTCCTCATGGAAAACATCCACCGGATATTTTCTATTCATTCGGCCCTCTAGCGAGGCTACTGAATCCCGCTAATAGCGGGATTTTTTGTCTCTTGATGGAATCGAATCCCAAACCTGCAGGCTGGCTTCTCTCTAAAATGATCCTCAGGATCATTTCTTAACGGTCGGCCCTACTCTATGACCACCTCGTCAATAAAAAACCAGCCCTTTTCGCCTTTCCCGGGATGCCACATAGGAATGCGCTCGAGTGGCTGAACTTCTATCTCAAGATATCTGATCATAACCGGATCGAATGTGCACTCAAAAAACCTTAAATGTCTGTCTTCCCTTTTTTCCAACTTTTCCGGATCCAAAACAGCCAAAAAATGCATATCTGATTTCTCCGTCCCTCCCTTTATTCTAATTGATTCAGGTGGAAATAAATATGGATCAGTATGTACCATAGAACTCAATACCACTGAGCTGATTGTCACCTCCCTGTCCCATTCAGCATTCAGAATAAAACTTTCCTCCCGAAAAGCCATCCAGGTACTGTCGCTAAAATCTCCCGGGCCTTTTTCTTTATCGAAAAGTAATGATTCACCTCGCCCGGTAAATCTCGGGTTTGGCGGATTTTTCAGGACATAACTATCTGGTTGCCCAATGGTCTTATAAATATTCATTGAATCTATTTGACTTGGTTCCCACCCCGACCTGGACGCGTAAAACTTCAGTTTTAAACTTTCGATAATCTCAAGGCTATCCACCGCTTTATCGGAGGTCTCGTCCGGTATCGAACCATCTGTTGTATAGAATATATCGATATCCTGTAAAGGATGATTTAATTTTACCCGGGCTTTCTCAGAGAAAAAATATACGCGCGGATCAGCAGTTGGGGGAGGTAATACCGATTTAAAATCCTCTGCTGCCTCAGCGCTCTTGATGATGGACAGTCCTGGTTTTGCTTTAGCCAGTCTGTTAATTCCCTCCTCAGTGATGCCTGAATTATACGCATAGAGTCTGGAAAATTGGGGATATTCTTCAACCTGATCCAGCACCATGTCCGTAATATTTGAATTATAGATTTTCAATTCAGTGAGTTTTTCCAGGTTTTTAATCTTACTCATCCCCTCATCATCGATACCTGTGTTGCTTAGATTCAATTTTTCAAGGTTTTGACATAAACCAATAAAGTCAAGTTCATCATTCTGGACAGGAATACCACTAAAACTCAATTCAATAATGTTATCAGCAATTGATCTTAACTCCGATATTCCTGAGGATTCATAGTTTTTGTGAGGATAAACGATGACCTGAAGGGCATCGGATCTATTATAAAATCGAAGTATCCGGATATAATTTGATGATAACTTACTTATTTCATCATCAGAAATATCCGGAAGACCTGACCAGCGATAGGTTTTACTATCAGCAATAAGCTTATCAATAATAGCATGCCCGGGATCAGAGATATCCAGATCACTGAATTTAAGGTCCCCGGTTGCTCCATGCGAAACCCATGAGAATATTAATGCTATTTCATCATTGGTAAGTTGCTCCTCCTCTGATGGAGGCATATGATCTTCATCTTCCAATGGCAGTGAAATACTGGCCAACAACTTACTCTTTCCAAAATCATTATGGTCAATAATGGCTCCTGATTTCCCCGCGGCAACAATGGATTCCATATCTGACAGGATAAGTTCTCCCTTCGCCTTATTGGCATTATGGCACTTTACGCATTTATCATTCAATATGGGTTGAATTATATGAGTAAATACAATTGGATCATCTGGCATTGTCGTTATTCCCGCCTCGTCCTTACCCGAAAAGGATAAAAAATCATTTCCATGAGTTACCATTCCACCATAATGACCAGTAACTACAATCATTACGACCAGAATACCCTGTATCAATATTGGTGGTAAATACTTTTCCCGATCATTCATGTATATCCAATACCATATTGCCATCAGGTATGCTACAGAAACTCCCAGCCACTGGTGTGTTAATATGAGATTGCCCTTTGCAGATCCCTCCAGGCTAAGTATAAACCCGGTAATCGCTGTAATAAGTGTTAATAAAGTTGTCAGATTAAGATACCAGTCGAAATAATTATCTTTTCTCCAGTACTGAAGAACGGTTACCAGAATTAAAACAATCGGAAAATGTAAAACCAGAGGATGCCACCTGCCAAGCCAGCCCACAAATGCGGGCATCTCCAGGTACTGTTCGAAAACAAGGAAAAAAGTCAATAAAATAACGCATGCAAAAATGGCGTAATCTAAGATCCTCTTTAAAAATATCATGTTTTATGCCAGTAAGTCGTTTACAACATTCCCAGCCACATCCGTCAACCTGAATCTCCTTCCCTGGTATTTGAATGTAAGCTGTTCATGGTCTATGCCGAACAAATGTAATAATGTAGCATGAAAGTCATTAATATGGACAGGATCCTTTATTATATTATACCCGAACTCATCGGTTTCCCCATAAGACAGACCTTGTTTTACTCCTCCTCCAGCCATCCATATGCTGAAACTACGTGGATGGTGATCACGACCATAGTTCTCAGGGCTGAAACGACCCTGGCAATAATTTGTCCTTCCAAACTCTCCTCCCCAGATCACAAGCGTATCTTCCAGCATGCCCCTCTGTTTCAGGTCAAGCACTAGTGCTGCTGAAGCCTGATCGACATCCATGGCCTGGCCCGACATTTCTTTTGGTAAATTACCATGTTGATCCCAGCCCTGATGGTAAAGTTGAATGAATCTTACGCCATTTTCTGCCAGTCTTCTTGCCAACAAGGCATTGGCCGCATAGGTGCCTGGAATCAAAGCCTCCGCACCATATAGTTTTATAATTGATTCAGGCTCCTGCTTTAAGTCCATTACCTCTGGTACAGACATCTGCATCCTGTAAGCCATCTCATATTGTGCTATCCTGGATTGAATTTCATCATCCAGAACCTCATTATAATGCTGATTATTCAGATCGGATATATTATCGAGCATCTCCCTCTTGTCCTCACGTGTTACTCCTTCCGGATCATTAAGATATAATACAGGATCTTTCCCTGATCTCAATAGAACACCCTGGTGTCGGGAATCCAGGAACCCACTTGACCAGAGTTTAGAATATAATCCCTGACTATTACCCTTCCCCCTTGAAGTCAAAACGACAAATGAAGGTAAGTTCTGATTTTCACTTCCCAGTCCATAGCTGAACCATGAACCCATACTTGGCCGTCCTGAGATCTGATTGCCGGTCTGCAAAAAAGTAATCGCAGGATCGTGATTTATGGCCTCTGTATGCATACTTTTAACAATACATATCTCATCCACGATTTTACCGATATGTGGAAAATAATCACTGACCCATGTCCCATTCTGGCCGTATTGTTTAAAGCCGGTATAAGAACCAACCAGTGGAAATCTCTCCTGGTTAGAGGTCATCCCGGTCAACCTTTGCCCCCCCCGTATGGATTCCGGAAGATCCTCACCCATTCTTTCCGTGAGCAGAGGCTTATAATCCAAAGATTCCAGTTGAGATGGGGCCCCTGCCTGAAAAAGATAAATAATCCTTTTAGCTTTGGGTGCGAAATGCGGTAAACCAAGGGTATAGCCACTTTGGGAAAGACCTCCACTGCCTTTTTTAAATAGATCTGGGATCATTAATGAACCCAAAGCAAGCGTGCCTATCCCGGCACTTAATTTGGAAAAGAAATGTCGACGGTTAACCTTAAAATCATCCTTATTTATATGCTTATCTTCTCCCATATTATTCCTTGGTTATGGTTTCATCCAGATTATACAGCACCTGAGCGACCATCATTAAGGCAGCCGTCTCAGTTTGCTTTTCTTCCCCGGGTTCGGCATTGCCTACTTCGAGTAATTTTATTGCATCCTCTTTATTGCTATCAAATTTATCAACACATTCCTGATGATAACCAACCAGTAAATCCATTTCCTCATCAGATGGTTGCCTTAATAAAACATGCTGAAAAAGAGATCTGACCGCCTCTTCATCCGGCAAGTCCTCTTCTGATATTTGTGATGACAGCACTTTTGCGCATTCCAGAACCTGTACATCATTCTGCAAGGCCAGGGCTTGAAGGGGGGTATTTGTCTTCTGGCGCCTGACTTCACATAAATCCCTGTTTGGTGCATCAAATATCGCCATGGAAGGAGGGGGCAGCGTCCTCTTCCAGAAAGTATATAGAGACCTTCTATACAGTTTGTCGCCGGAATCTTCCACATAAGTGGTCAGAATACCCCTGTTTCCACCAGCATTTGTCTCTTCCCATAAGCCTGGTGGCTGATATGGTTTTACGCTCGGTCCGCCAACTTGCTCATTTAATAATCCGCTGGTACTTAACACATAATCACGGATCTCTTCAGCATTTAAGCGGAATCTTGGCCCTCTTGCCAGATAAATATTTTCCGGGTCAATTTCTTTCAGTGCAGGGTTGCTTGAAGAAGATTGTCTGTAGGTGGCGCTACTGACCATAATTTTAAGGATGTGTTTAATATCCCATCCGCTTTCCATAAATTCAACAGAAAGCCAGTTCAGCAATTCCGGGTGTGATGGCAAAGCACCCTGGCTTCCAAAATCCTCGATAGTCTCTACTATTCCAAGGCCGAATAATGAAGCCCATAATCTGTTGACATAGACACGGGCGGTCAAAGGATTATTTGGATCTGTTAACCATTTAGCCAGTCCCAGGCGATTTCTGGGATATTCTTCAGGAAATTCAAGTATTGCTTCCGGGGTGGAGGCGGTTACTTCCTCTGCTGGGGCATCGTAATTACCCCTTGCCAGCACAAAGGCTTTTCTCCTGGCAGAATCATTCATTACCATGACCTTCAAGTCGGTTGTATCAGTCTTTTTTATAAACGACAAAATACCATCAAGATCTTCATCTTCAATAGATATAAACGGCGCATCGGCATAGTATTTTCTGTTTTTTGCCTGGACTGCATCCATCTGAAGGCCTTTTTCATTTACGTTATTAAAAAAAGCATATACCTGAAAGTAATCTTTCTGAGAGAAAGGATCATATTTATGATCATGACATTTGGCACATTCAAAGGTTAGCCCCAGAATACCTTTGCCAAGCGTATTGGTACGGTCGCTGACATAGGTTGACCGGTACTCTTCATCAATAACGCCCCCTTCCTGGGTAATGGGATGATTTCTGTTAAATCCTGTGGCCAGGATCTTTTCTTTGTCTGTATCCGGTAGCAGATCTCCCGCAAGCTGCCAGGTGAGGAATTGGTCAAATGGCATGTTCTCGTTGAAAGCGTGTATAACCCAATCCCGCCAAGGCCACATCGTCCTGTAACTGTCATCCTGATAGCCATGAGAATCCGCATACCGGGAAACATCCATCCAATCTCTAGCCATTTTTTCACCATATGCCGGCTTGGAAAGGTAATAATCTACTATCTCATCATAATTTAGCGTTTCGCTGGTAGTGAATTTTTTAACTTCTGAAATTGTGGGAGGTAGTCCCGTAAGGTCAAGGCTTAATCGTCTCAACAGTTTTTCCGGTGAAGCTTCATTCGATGGATTGAGGCCAATCTCTTCCATCTTATTCAAAACGAAATAATCTATCTCATTCAAAGGCCAGTCCCTTGAACTGATCTCTGGCATGGATGAAAGGACAGGTGTTATAAAAGCCCAATGTCTTTCATATTTTGCACCCTGATCTATCCATTTCCTTAATATTTCTTTCTCATCTGAGGTTAATTTCAAATGTGAATCAGGGGGAGGCATCATGATTGACGGGTCTTCAGAAACTATACGGTGGATTAGTTCACTGTTTTCTACGGATCCGGGCATAATGGCATATTTACCCGGATTCTCTGTTAGTTCGGCTTTGGCATCCTGTTCAACATCCAACCTTAATCCGGCCTTTCTTTTATTTCCATCCGGTCCATGACAAGCAAAACACTTATCCGATAAGATGGGTTTAACATGAAAATTAAAACTTATCTCTGGCGGCAATTTCTCTATTTGATTTCCTTTAACGGTGGCATTTTCATTATTTTTTGCCTTAAACCACAGACCCAAAAAAAGAATCCCTAAGAGACCAATAAGTAGTATATATTGTTTTTGATTCATATTTTACATTTCGCGCAGATTGTAAAAATATGATTGTTACCGGACTAATGCAAGAGGAAAAATTTTAATGACAAGTTAAATAAATTGAAAGCAATCCCGGAATATCTGAACGCATTGAACTATTTATTGATCATAGGTATGGTGAGAAATCATGAATGACATTTCAATCCTTTCTTTTTTTTCGTAATTTATTCAGTAGATGAAAATATTATAAAATCTAATACAGATTTTTTCAAACCAAAGGACTTTATTTATATAGAAAACCAAAATAGCTACAAAAAACAATGTAAAACATATAAATGAAATGTCTAAAACTTTAAATATTTAATGATGACTCGCAATAAAGACGGCATAATAATTTTTACAATAATTTTAGCCATATTCTTTGGCTGTAATCAAAAAAATGGATCTGAAATCAAAAACAACCCGGCCCCGGGAAATGATTTAATAACAACTTCTGAATCGGCAGATTTTTTTCCCGTTTCGGTTTGGTACAGTGGTGGGAAAGCAAGGGCTCCTATGCTTTCTAAGATTACGCCTGAATCTAAAGAGGAATGGCGTAACGACCTGAGGCAGATCAAGGCTCTTGGCTTTAATACGGTAAGGACATGGGTGGAATGGACGCATTCCGAGCCGAAGGAAGGTCAGTTCGACTTCAGGAATTTAGAATTACTTTCTGAACTGGCTGAAGAAATCGGGCTGAAGATATTTATTCAGGTTTATGGAGAATCTGCTCCGGATTGGGTTGGGAAAAAATTCCCCGACGGACTTTTAGAAGCCCACAGCGGTGACAGGATTATCCCGCAATCAGCACCGGGATATTGTATAGATCACCCGGGTGTGCGCCTTGCTTTTTCAAATTTCTACACAGAAATGGCAAAAGTGGCATCCCAATATTCCAATTTATATGGTTGGGATCTCTGGAGTGAGCCTCATCTTGTACAGTGGGGCAGACCAGGCTGGATTCCGAATGCCCAATATTGCTTTTGTCCACATACTCAATCAAGATTCCGTGAATGGTTGAAAGAAAAATATCCATCACTTCAGGATCTGAACACTGCATGGTATAGAACATTTGAATCCTGGGAGGAAGTCTCACCTCCCAGATTCAACACCATACTTAGTTATACAGACTATATTGATTGGAAAAATTTCATTTATCAGAAAATGGCTGAAGACCTTCGGATGAGGTATGAGGCAGTGCGTTTGGCAGATAAGAAAGGGATTATCACTTCTCATGCATCGCCTCCTTCAATATTCAGTTCACCACAAGGTTCCGGAGCCGAAGACGATTTTTTAATGGCTGAGCAGGTTGATCATTATGGGATATCACAATACCCTAAACATAACCGGCCCGGGGAGTGGATAAGGTCAAACTTTATGATCGCAGCTGATTTCTCCTACAGCGCTAATAAAAATAATGGCGGATACTATGTTGGTGAATTTCAGGCTGGATTCGGAACGGTTGGTTTGAGAATAGGAGATGAGGTTACACCCCAGGATCACAACATCTGGTTCTGGACATCCCTTGCCACTGGTGCAAGAGCAGTAAACATATACGCTTATTATCCAATGAGTTCCGGGTATGAATCAGGAGGTTATGGTTTAATTCAACTGGATGGATCTTTAACAGAAAGGGCTAAATCAATTGGAAGAACAGCGAAGTTTGTAAATGATAACCAATACCTGTTCCTGGATTCAAAACCTGTGGAAGCTGAAATAGCACTAGTGTACAATCCATTATCCCAAATGGTTGGAGGAAGTCGTGGATCTGGTCGTATCGAAGGGCAACCTGGGCACTCCAAATCATTGATAGGGTATTACAGGGTTTTCTCCGACAACAATATTCCTGTGGACTTTATTCACAGACGGGATCTGGAATCCGGGAAACTTGAACAATACAAACTGATAATTGTACCATACCCTTTGATGTTTACTCAAACAGCAGCAACAAACCTTAAAACATTTGTTAAGAATGGAGGATTCCTTCTTGCTGAGGCGAGGTTTGCCTGGAATGATGAAAAAGGATATGCTACCGATATAATACCCGGGATGGGATTGAGCGAAGTTTTTGGAGTAAAAGAGACCAAGGTAGAAGTTAAAAATAAAGTGAGAATGAATATTTCGGAAACTTCTCATCCCGCATTCAATCATTTGGCACGGCCCTACCTTACCGGGGAATACTTCCTGGAATCGCTAAAAGTTATAACTGGCAGTGAGGTTGAGGTTCTGGCAAGATTTGATGACAATACACCGGCTATAACAGGATCGCATTTTGGTGAAGGCCAAACTATATTGATCGGATCATTTCTTGCTAACCGGATTCCAAGCAGCTACCAGGGGACAGCCAATATTGACGCTGCCTCTCAGGAGGATAATGATGCGTTCTTATTAGGCCTACTCGACTGGGCAAATATTGAAAGGCCATTTACTACATCACATGATGGTAAACAGGATTCAATTGTTGTTAAACTGCACACGAATCGGAAAGGATATTTGCTTTATGTTTTAAACCAGGGACGCACAAAAAAAAGCATTGATATTAAATTAAACGTTAACCAGGATTCAGAATTTGTATTACATGAAATTCTTCAGGATAGGATCCAAAACAAATTACCACAAAAGCTGGTTTTAGAAATTGGCACTAAAGAAATGCCTGGCAGCGGTGTTGAAGTGTGGAAAATTCAACCTGCTGAGTAAGGATAGCTTCAGGGATAAATAAGAGTTTATACAATCAAATTGCCTCTAATCAACTCTAAAGTAGTATTATTGTAAATGTTATATACATTTTCAAAAGTATAAATTTGAAATTTAGTGCTTTAAAATAAAAAATCGGTATATTCATATTCTGTCAAATACAAAATAAACTGATCGTAAAGCATTAATGAAAGATAGTAGTAATTCAACATAATAATTCAACATAAATTAAAGGCATATGAAAAGATTTTACAATTTATTGGGATTTTTTGTCCTTCTTACGGTGATAATAAGTTGTAATGAAGAAGATCCATTATTACCTCTTCCGGAAATTAATTTCAGCACTGATCCGGAAATACTTGAAGTAGGTAAAAATGTTGTATTTGAAAACATGACCACCAATGCATCAAGCTATAAATGGGATTTTGGAGATGGCCGTACCTCTACTGAGATCAATCCATCTATACAATACGATGAAGCCGGACAATATACCGTGACTTTGGTTGCCTATACCGATGATGATCAAAGTGATTCTTTATCTATGGATATCGATGTTTACGAGCGTGTAATGAAAGCACTTCAAATCAGTGGTCTTAAATTTGTTAACAGAAATGGAGAGGACTGGGATGATCCAACCGGTCAGCCTGATTCAACTAAATATCCGGATTTCATACTTGCTATGGGACCCACAAGTGATCCCGGCCGGATCCTTATTACTCCCATACTGGTTGACCTGGCACCATTTGAATTACCCATTCCCTTTGAGCTGAATCCCGGAGGAGATCCATATGTTCTGACAAATGAAGATTGGGAATTAACTTTTATTGATTTTGACGGTGAGGATCTGGAGAACGCCCAGGAAACTGATTTTGAAATTATGGAATCGATTACATTTAATCCTGTAATAATCCCTACCAGTGACGTCGATGAGAACGGGGATGGATTTATTCAGGTTTCCTTTGATCAATACGCAATTGATTTCATATTTGAATTGGAATAGCTCTTGCAAGTAAACCTTGTTACTGTACAAGGAAGATCTCATGTTGATTACAAGGATTGAATAGTTTAAAGACATTCAATCCTTCAACCGGAAAGTCTGATGCGTACATATCACCTCCCTCGAACAAGAGGTTTGTGATCTCCTCAAGATTTGCCTGATCATCTGGACCTGGAGTGCCTGAGAAATAATAATCATTATTCAGATTAACCTGGACCATATTTCCGACAGTAGTAACTGGATCGAATTCTCTTAATATAATTTCCGAATTCCCAAGACCATCTTCAATGATAAATCCGACGGCATAGGAAGGCTGAGCATCAGATTCAAATCCATAGTAGAACAGGAATCCTGTTGCTCCAGGAAATCTTTCGGCAATAATACCTCCTTCATCTGCTAGTGAACTACCTGATTCGTCAAAAACAAAAAAGGAATTAACGCTGTACGGGAAATCCGGAATAGGCTGGAATGCGGCCCCCTCCAGATCAAAGAGACTGGATATCATTGAAACAGATCCAAGCCCTGCTATCTGACCTGTATACAATGGTCCATTATCGGGAGAAAAAGCACAGTAATTCGGTCCCGTATTTGTAAATTCTGAGAAATTGATCGCGTCGACAGAATATGATCTTCCATCCAAAACAAACTGAAGGGGTACCAATAACTCCAGATTTCCATTCTGAAGGATATATCCGCTTTGATGATTAAGAACTACAGCTTGAAGATCAGGATCAGCAAAATCATTTCCGGTTGCAGCCAGATCAGAGGTTATGACCCTTTTTGTTGCGTCAAGAGACCAATAGACGGAAACTCCGGCATCCTGAAGAATAATTTGCTGCTTAGGTATTTGTACCTGAAGCGCTTTCGGCCCAACAGCAACAAATTCATTGAGGTTAGCTGCTATATCTCTGGAAAATTTACCGTCATCGTTGGGGGCTGCGGGAGTAAGCGTTATGGTCGATGGTGAGAAGCTAAGGTCGGAAATGCTTCTGAATACAAGATTGTCACCTGATTTTTCTATAAACCCCCATTCAAATTCAGCACCGAAAGTAGCAGCGTCCAATTCAAATAAATAATGAAAAACCCCGTAGGTTTCGTAAACAAGCTCCAGGCCTAAGGCATTATCAACCCGCCAGGGAATGGTATGCTCGAAAAACTCTCCATTATTATCCGCTACATCAGATTTTATATGAACTTCATCTTCATCAAACTCCAATAACATATAAAAGATACCTGAGGCATTTGTTGGCTGATATTCAAGTCTCCATCCATTTGCAGGAGCTGTTAGTTCATTTCGCAAATTAGTAACAGCCTCAGTCACCCTTTCCTCCACAGAAGGCAGTAAGGCCTCCTTTTCCTTTGTACATCCCTGGAAAAAGAGCATCAGTATCAATAACCCAATATATATAGAAATATTCCTCATTCATTAAAGTTTAGACTGAACCTGTTCTCTGACATCTTCCAGCTTTACCCCGGTCACTTTTTCGTAATGCGCCAGGATTGAGTTTAATTTCTCATTGATATAAACCCTTCCTTCATTTCTACTTTCACAGTCTTGAGTTATGCAACCGGTTTCAGCTTCAATATAGTTTTCATAGAAATTTTCATCAAACAGAAAATGGGCTATAACTTCTGCAAAATCTTCATTTGGAGAACTTGTAGCATAGGGAGAAACAAAACCCCTTTGCAAAGCTTCTTCATCTGTAAGCGTAAACCATGCACCCGCACTGGTATACCCCTGAGGCGTAATGGTTTCAAAGGCATTCGGCAATTTATATCTTTGATGGACAACATGAGCAAACTCGTGATAAACAGTTTGCAATTGCTGTAATAACCAGTTCATGTCATCAAAATCAACAGAGTTAACATCGGTAAATGTAATCTGGGCTCCCGCATCGGCTGTTCCCAGAATCACGGTTCCATCATCATTATAAATCAGTCCTCCAAGAAAAACGATTTCGGCCGGGACATGCTTCCTGAAAAAATCTTCTCCGTTTTCCACGGATATGTAGGGATCGATCCAGAATTCATCGATAAAATCAAGCATGGGCCTGACCACTTCTAATCGGGGTGGGGTAACTCTCTGTGTCGGCCCAACATACCTGTCAACAAACCGGTATCGAATTGCCATACCAAATTCTTCTGTAAAGTTATCCTCTATATATTGATCCAGATCATTTCGGATCACATCCGGGCCCTGATTAACAGGCACATTGAGTGCTTCCTCCTGGTTACAACCAGAAAGTATCAGGAACATACCTGTCAGGTAAAATATAAAGCCTCTTTTTATGAATCGTTGTTTATTCATTTATTACCTTGGATTAGGTTCCAGTTTCCCAACTTCAATTGCGGAGGCCGGGATCTGTAAAACTTTTCTTCTATCATTTTCTTCCAGATTGATAATCGATCCATCCACCTGGTTATGCTCCACTTCGAGTTCAAAGCGCTTGATATCAAACCACCTTAAGCCCTGGACAATAAATTCCTTTCTTCTTTCCAGCTGTACATAGATATCCATTACAAACTTGTCACTTACAAAAGGATTGCCTGATACGCCAAATGCTTCCCTGATCAATTCAATTGTAAGGGGGATGGATGGTCCGCTATATCTTCTGTCAATCAAAATCTGCATATCCTGTATAGCTTCGTTTATCCTGTTTTGCTCTACATAAGATTCCATCCTGTTAAGCAAAACCTCTTCGCCCCTAAAAGCTATTTGGATATGATAAGGTGTTCCTACATTAGAATTCAAGCTACTCCTCTGGAACAAACTCTGGTATCTTAATGGAAATACCCCATTTTCTCCCTTTACAAGTGCCGGGTTCTCACGTTCATCTGTAGTTGAAGGAAATGGATTCGCAGAAAACAGGTCCCGGTATAAAACTGTCGTTGGCCCATGTGCAAAATCAGGACGTTGAACCAGTGATATCTTTCTCATAAGCAGTAAATTACTGGGGAGATCAGGAGACGTATATAATTGAGAATAGCCATCAATCGATGATCGTGCATTAAGAAATTGATCACTTGTGAGATCACGGACAAAAGCACCCGGATCAGCTCCCAATAACATATTGCTATATTCAATGCATTTATCATATTCTCCTTTGAACAGGTAAAACCTTGACGCAAAGGCAAGGGCAGCATTTCTGTTAAAATGGTATTTGCCGGAGTTGGCAAAAAAGCCGTCATCTACAAGTTCTATTCCCAACAACATATCCTCCTCAATCCTGCCATACACTTCCTGGACTGTATTTCTCTTATACGTTTTCAAAAATACAGTTTCAGGTACGTCAACATAAGGAATTCCCGGATCAGTATTTGATCTTTGATCATCATAATGTTTTGCAAACAGATTGACCAACATAAAGTGGGCATAGGCCCTTGTCAGCAAAGCCTCAGATCTTACTGCACTTTTCTTTGCTTCATCCTCATCTGACCTGATGTCAAACTCGTCGATTACAGCCAGGACTTCATTGGCGTGGGCTATTGCATTGTATGTTGAATTCCAGAAAAAAGTTGGGGTATCCTGCTCTGTACCATCCGTTGTTTCATCAGCCCAGGTGTAGGCCTCAATATGGCTTGTTCTTAAATTAACCCCCCGGGTATAGGCGACATTGTCTGTCATCCAGTCTGTAAATGCATAACTGCCGTCAGAATATGCATTTGTCAACAATTGAGAAGCTTTTTCAAGGTTATCAAGAGAAACCCTGTTATCGGGTACTTCATCAAGAAAATCCGAGCATCCGGTCAGAAAGAATATCAAACCGGTCCAAAGAATTCTGTTTATAATCCGGTGAGGATATATCTTAACAAAATGGGCGATATTTTTATTAAATCTCTTCATTTCTAGAATCCAACATTAATTGATAGTGTAACAGTTCTGGGAGGTGGAAGAGCTACACCGCCAGTAGCAAAGAATTCCGGATCCTGACCATTAAGCGCATCATCTGAAAGAAGAAGAGCCAGATTATTTCCTTCGAGCGTCAGGAATGCATTCCTCAATTTAAGTCTTGAGATCCACTTTACAGGAAACTGATAGGAGAGTTGAACCGCCCTTAGCCTGATGTAGTCACCATTTGCTACCCGTACGGTACTTTTATTGTAAAGGTTATATGCGTTAACAACATCCCCACTTACCTGTGCGACGCCAGCATCAAGAACGACAGGTATGTTGGTCTTTTCCTCATCCCCCGGAACAGCCCAGCGATCCACGAGATCTCCCGGCAACGCATCAAAATCAGTGTAAACCGGGAAGAAAGCATCATTCAAGCGAATCTTATAATCAAACTTATAAGTAAGAAATACATTCAGTCTAAAACCTTTATATGAAAATGTATTGTTAAATCCTCCAACTCCTCTGGGTTCCGTCGGACCTTCATATACCAATGTATTTTGAAGGTTTTCCCTGCTTTGAAGATCCAGATTAAAAACCCTTTCGCCATTCTCATCAAAAAATTGTGGAATGCCCACCTGGTTCAAACCTGCGAAATTGGTTGAAAATAACCCTCTCCTGGGTCCGCCAAGAACAGCTGCTCCATTCTGACTTATTGCATCAACAAGTCTGGGCCCAAAATCCAGCTTGGTGATTCTGTCTGTAGTATAGGAGATGTTAAAATTCGTTGTCCAGGTAAATCCTTTTGTCTGGATATTAATGGTACTTAAGTTAAACTCATATCCGTCTGATTCCATATCAGCAAAATTCCCAAGCTTTAATCCCTGTCCTCCGATACCACTTGTTTGAACGACTCCGATTAAGTCAAAAGACTGCCGCTTATAATAGTCGAATGAAGTATTGATCCGGCTATTGAAGAATCCAATATCAATACCAACATTAAATTCCTTTAGTTTTTCCCAGGTGAGCTCAGTATTTGTCAGATCCTGTATATATAAATAAGGCTCAATATCTGTCGGCCTTACAGTAACGTCTGCAAGCAAATTTAATAATGCACTCGATTCTGGCGGTAGATTTCCGGAAAGTCCATAAGTAGCTCTAAGCTTCAGATAATCCATGAATGTAACATTAGACATAAACGCTTCCTGGTCCACATTCCATGCTCCACTAACATTCCATGTTGGTAAAAACCTGGCCTGATCGCTTTCCCCTAATTGGTTTGAACCGTCATATCTTCCCGTAAGATTAACAATATATTTTGATCTGAAAGCATAGCCGGCATTCAGAAAAAATCCCAGGAACCTGTCACTGAGTTCATCAAGGGAGAAAATGGGAATATTCTGTAAATTAAAGAATTCAACAATGTTTGGATCTGTGATAACTACACCCCCACTTTCATAAACGACACCTAAACCAGTGGAACTTGTTGAACTTCTATCGGTATATCGCAATTCCCCACCACCAAATAGATTGATCTTATGCGATTCAGTAATATCCTTTGTCCACTCAGCACTTATCCGGGTAAACAGGTTTAACAATTCACTATCATCCAGAAATTTGAATCCTCCAACAGGAAGAACCACCTGGGGGTTTAATCCCGGATTATTCGGATCCCGAAACAGCAGGTTATTGGCTTCCTGAATAAACTGTGTGTCATCCGCCCGATATGCCTCGGCCTGATTGCTGTATTCATGTACAGTATGGTCCCGGCGTGTATCAGCATACCTGGCCTGGAAAACACCGTTAATAGATAGATCTGCAATTGGTCGTATCTCAAAATCAACCTGTCCTGAGAGATCAACCACACGTATATTCATCTGGTTATATTCTAATTCTTCAAGGATATTAAACGGTGCAAAATTTCTTCGGAAATACTCAAAATTTCCTTCATCATCGTAGGGCCTGATCGACCTGGCGGTATTCAGTGCATAGCTGAGTGGATTTATATCGAAATTCCTGTTATAGCGGCCGGTTATGGGATCGAACTCCCTGTTGCGTGTACCGGGTACCTGTTGGTCACGATAACTCGCTGACAATTTAAATCCGAAAGAAAAGGCATCAGATATAAAGAAAGTATTCCTGGCTGCACCTGTAACTCTTTGAACATTATCCGCTATAGTCTGACCATTATCATCCAGAAAACTAAGTGAAAAAAAACTATTATTCTTGGAACTTCCGGAAGTAAAATCGAGGGAATGCCATTGTTGGAAACCGGGATCATTAAATAATACATCAAACCAGTCCGTGTTGGCATTTTCATACTGATTAAGGAATTCCTCGTTCAAGGTGCCTCCGGTACCCCATTCCAGTTCATGATCAGCGATCATGGTAAACATTTTACCCATCGCTCCATAATTCTGTGCCCTTACAGAGGTACTTATGTCAATAATTCCTTTTTCAAATAGCTCCCGGTAAACTGACATTTCCTCCGCAGAATTCAGGAGATCGAACTGTTGATATGTTGGTGGAAGTTTAAATGAGAAGTTACCGGAATAATTTACCTGCAGATCACCACTTCTACCACTTTTAGTGTTGATCACAATAACACCATTTGCCGCCCTTGCTCCATATATCGCGGTGGCTGAAGCATCTTTCAGAACCTGGATAGATTCAATATCATTGGGATTAATGTTTGCTATGGAGGAGCTAACTATCGTATTTGCGTTGCCTGAGATAAAGTCTTCGGTATTAACCGCTGTTAGATCCTCCAGGATTACTCCATCCACAACAAAAAGAGGTTGATTGTTTCCGTTGAGGGAGGTATTGCCGCGAATCCTGATCTTAGGAGTAGTGCCAAATGTGGCGCTAAGGTTATCCACTGACATCCCCGCAACCTGTCCCTCGAGCATCCGGCTTGCATCGGATTCTCCTCTTATCTCAATATCATCCATGGCTACCCGTTCAGCAGATCCGGTAAACAAATTCCTGTCCATTTCCCTGAATCCATTTACCACTACACCTTCCAGCAACTGACGCTCTTCCTCCAGGTCAATATCGATAACGGTCTGGTTGTTGACTTCAATTCTTTGGGTCACCATACCTACCATCTGGAAGAGCAAGACATCTTCAGGTTCAGCTTCAATTGAGAAATTTCCCTCCAGATCTGTGGTGGTTCCCTGCGAGGTGCCTTCGATTATGATGTTTACGCCAGGAAGACCTGTACCATCTGATGAGGATATAACTTTTCCACTGATAATACCAGACTGGGAGAAAGCGGTAAGAGAACATACCGCCGTCAGAAAAAGTATCGCAACCGCTCTGATCATGTACCCTCGTTCATTAATATTTAACGTTTAATCTGGTGAATATATTAATTATATGGTTTACACTGAATTAAAATTACTTTTTTAAATCATTATCCCACAACTTACGGGATAGGATGGCCTTATTTATATCATATCAAAACCTCTTACAATTACATATTTAGACGATAAAGCATCTAACAGAAAATGAAGATTTTAGTATGTAACAGCCGAGGTTAGCTAAATGTTATATTATACGGTTGTAATTTTCATAAAAAATATCACAGGGTTTTTCCGTTTTATAATGATATTGTTTAAAAATTTATGGTACCAGTATTCGCTGAATAGCGGAGGAAGTAAAAACTTAAATATTCGTATTCGCAACGCAATACATCAATAGGATTTTTCCTGGCAAAGTTGAATATTTGCCAGTTTACCATTAACAAAGTAATTATCAAATTTAATAATGCGGTTATTAAAAAATATTAATGCTTTATTATTCATACCTGAGGATATCAACCGGATTTTTCCTGGCAGAACGATAACTTTGCCAGCTAACTGACAGGAAGGCTATTCCCATAGCCATAAGTCCGGACAAGGCAAAGATCCACCAGCTTATATCAGTCTTATATGAAAACCCTTTCAGCCATAGTTGCATAAGGTACCAGGATACCGGACAGGCAATTGAGAAAGCAATGATTACCGAACGTGCGAATTCCTGGTTCAACATATTAAAAATACTTCGAACAGAGGCTCCGAATGTCTTTCGGATCCCAATCTCTTTGGTTTTTATGTTACATACAAAAATGGACAAGGCCAGAATACCCAGGCAACTGATGAAAATAGCGCTGCTGGAAAACAAAGTAAAGATCCTTCTGAACCGGATCTCACTTCTGTACATATTCTCTACCGCCAGATCCATAAACCGTATTTCAACGGGAAAATCCGGAGATAAATTATGACATATCTCCCTGAGACTTTCCATGTTTGATCTTAATACATTAAAATCATGACTTTGCATATTAACCAGGCATACGGATGCATTCCCGGAATTATTGATCAGTAAAGGACCTATTTCTTTATTTACGGATTCAAAATGGAAATCCTCGATTATCCCTATGATCTCAAAATGAATATCATTCCTGGCATACAACTCAATCCCTATCGGATCGGAAATGTCATTTGCCTTAAGAAATGCTTGATTGACCACGGCTTTATTTTTATCTGTGGAGAAGTCATCTGAATAGATCCGGCCGCTAACACTTTTAATGTTCAGCATATCGAAAAAAGCCTGATCAGCATCAAATTTGTTAAAAGATAACTGTTTTTTTTCTCCCCGAATCTCAGTATCCAGGCCCCAATAACTCAAATCCTTCCCGGGGAAGAATTGTGTCATGGAAACATTATCTATGAAGGCCTGATCTAATAGCTCTTTTTTAAGAATTTCAGATTTTCCATATAGTTGCTGGGTGAACTTGATGCCTACGATATTTTCCTTTTCATAACCCAGATTACTAATACCAAAGCGAATTTGTTTCTGTACGAGTACCGTAAACCCGATCAGTATAATGGCAATGGCGAATTGAGTGACCACAAGAATACTTCTTAGTGCTGACTTATTGGCCTTTAAGGAGAAAGTGCTCTTCAGATTATCGATCGATTTTGAACTGCTGATCAGATAGGCTGTAGGAAGGCTGGACAGGATACCTATTACAGTTGATAAGCTAATAATCAAAATTAGTATCTTAGGAGAAAAAATAATTCCACTGATCAGTTGAATTTCAAGGTACTGACTGAGGTATATTTGAATGATTTCGGTAAGAATAATACCTATCCAGGCTGAAATCATAAATAGCATGGCTGATTCAAATAACACCTGTCTTATGATGTGGAATTTTGTGGCACCCAGAATTTTCTGAATACCCGCCTGCTTCAACCTGTCAATATACTGAGAAGATGATATATTAATGAAATTGATAATAGCTATCAGTAGAATCAAAAAAGCCACCATGGCCAGAACAAGTACCTGCTGCTTATTCCCGATCCGGAAATGATCCTGCCAACCAGCTTCTATTTTTGAAAAATAAATATCCTGGAGTGGAAGAACACCTATACCCTCAAAAGAATTTTCGCTTTGAGAATGATCGATAAATATGTTTCTAATTTTTTCTTCAGTAGTCTGTTGATCATAATCCTTGTCCGTCAGGATAAAGGTGTTGAAGTTCCACCAGTTCCAGTTTGTATATTCTCCGGGATTGGACTGAATGATCTTCCTTCCTTCCATAGATATCAATGCCTCAAAATCAAGAAAAGTATTGTTTCCCGGTTCCCGGACAATCGCTGTGATAACCAGGGGATGTTCATTATTCAGCATTATTGTTTCACCAACAGCATCTATGTTGCCAAAGAGTCGTGACGCAAGCTTTTCAGTAATAACCATCGATCTTGGATCCTGAAAAGCCATATCCAGATTACCTGAGACAGGTTCATAGGTAAAGAGTTCAAAAAAATCGCCGTCAACAAACAGAATCTTTGATTTCATAGGATCCGCCTTTTCTGATTTCAGGACAGGTTGT
The DNA here is from genome assembly GCA_024644875.1 of Cyclobacteriaceae bacterium. Taxonomy (GTDB): domain Bacteria; phylum Bacteroidota; class Bacteroidia; order Cytophagales; family Cyclobacteriaceae; genus JAGTVG01. The sequence goes on along the minus strand of JAHEGY010000003.1, from coordinate 25,086 downwards.
TCCCAGAAACCGGCCATACGAACTGTCTTCTTAATTTCGAATACAGATGAATCCAAATGATAGGACAAAACGCCGGGCATATTAATACCAAACGAATTGTTTCCATCGCTGTTTATCAGCAGATAACCATTCTCCTTATTTTCTTGATGCATGTCCGTGGTCAACTCATGGTAACAAAATGAAAAAAGAAGGATGACAACAGTCATACTCAGGGATAATCCGAATATGTTTATAAAATTAATGGTTGGATTCTTTTTCAGATTCCTGATACTTAACCTGAATAAATACTTCATAAACTTAAGGTAAAAATATTTGCTAATGTAAGTCCAAAAAAAATGCCCTTTTTATAATTGCCTATCTATCAGACATTTAAAATGCTATAATAGTCAATAATTGTCGGATTATCCAACATGGGTGTTGGAATATGAAACGAAAATGGAAGATGAAACCAAATAGTTAATTCCAAAACTAAAGAAAGATATTTCGTGTTCGTTAGAGATTATTTTTCATTATGAAATCCGATATTTTCTTTCCTGAGTATGATATTCCCGGCATAAAGTATCCCTAATAAAACAATTATCATTCCTGCTATGGCTGATCCTGATACCCATAGACTTTCAATGGCTGCCTCAACAGACCGGATTGTAAAAATTCCATAGGCTGCCCACAAAAAAACAAGTGCGAAAACGATATCTTTCTTTTTAACCAGAATGAATAGATTTATTAAGGCGGCAACGATAAGCATCAGGGAAGCCCAGAATGCAGTACTGAGTGGGCTTCCATCCCATTTCAATGAGGTTAACCAGACACTGAAGTTAGCTACTGTAGCTATGCATATCCATCCAAGGTATAAGCTGATCGGGGTATATGTTGACAGATAGGACCATATTGATGGGTAATTCTTTTCAGAAACTTTCTGGTATAGCAATATTAGCGTAAGGAGCAATCCAAGCATCAATAGTACAGATAATGCCAACTTATCGTAATGCCACGAAAAAATCCAGCTGATGTTAAGGATGCAGGTTAAAATAAAATATACTGATATAGAATTAAGGTCTTTGCTCCAATTACCTTTCACCCCTATCCAAAACAATCTGATGCTGAAAAACAGGTTAAAAAGATAAATTAAGCCCCATATAGAAAAAGTAAATCCAGCTGGTGTGAAAAGCGTAGGGTATTTACCGGAAACACCCCCGGCCGAAATATCATTGATTCTCCCTGCACCGGATAGATAGTTTACATAGATCATTGACAGGAATGCGGAAATAACAATTAATGGCAATATCTTTTTCATTCTGAATGATTTTGTAATAGGGTTATTAAAAGTTTAAATAATTTTTTATAAAACTTGCATATGGGTTTAATTGTTGGGTATAAACTATTATGATAAATTTACAATAAAAGAAGAGGGATTTCTATTCTCAACATGCGAAATCATTGCGAATCGATACAAAGCGTTATTCCGGTGTTAGAAAGGGGGTTAAGGGCATCTATTGAAGGAATTTCTGAAGACCTGCTTAACCATAAATTTGCTGATCATAAGATGACCATCGGTCAACTTGTCGTTCATACCATGTCCTGGCCCAGATACTTTCTATCTCAGAATCCTCCCTGGGAATTGACGGAGGATACTTGCCGACCCTGTGATTATCCGCTAACTCCTGCATTTGTCAACGACGTAATTACAGATGGTATCAAAGCTATGATGGAATATCTTCAGCAAACCAATGATGATCTTCTAGAAATAGACGAAAATGGTGAAAAGGGAAAGGGATATATTCTATACAGATTACAGCTGCACACACTGGTTCATGCTAATCAGATATCTTATTTAAGGAGTATGATGGAACCAGATTGGGATTTTGGAGGTTATTTTGGAGAAATGGCCACGGCTTTGATCGAACTTGATTATTCGACCGCCAAAGATCTAAATATCAAGGGATTTTAGAGATAAAAATAGATGAGTTGAGTAAGAATATAAGTCATTTTTAAATACAACCGTTCGTATGACCTGAATGTGAAATCCAGATTTGTGGCATTATTAAAATATTTTATTTTCTGATCTCAGTGTAACACAACTTCTAAAACAACAATTTTATCATTATTTACACCTCCAAGTAAGAAGTACCTCTGGTTTACCTGAAATTGTTTGATCGTATTTAGTTCGCCTCGCACATAAAATCCGCTTTCCACAGGATACTGAACATCAAACCCCCCTTTTCCATCACCTTTAAGAAACCAACCGTAACTTGCTTCATACTTCCCATAGAGAGGCCTGACTGAATTGAAATTCCCTCCTAAAACAATATCTATTAAACCATCCCGGTCAAAATCGCTCAAGATCATATCCTGAATTGGCGCAAACTGGATTTCAGCAGGAAGGGGTATCTTTTCGAAGCCACCATTACCATCATTAAGGAAAATACTGGATTCAAATACTTTTGCCTCCTTGATCAATGACTCATCAAGCTGCGCTGAAGTAAATATATCCTGTACGGTTTGCCCTGCAAACTCAGCATGCAGTGGATATTTTTCCAATATAAAATCCAATTGCCTGGCCAGGTCATCTCTGTAGGTAAAAGGATATTCTTCACCCTCCCTGATCGTTGTTATGATCTGTTCAGCAGATCCATTCTTATCGAAATCGTTTATATACATCCGAACCGGATTATCATGATCTGCTTTTAGCATTGAATTCAATCCCAGGTTGCCTGCGATTATGTCTGAATCCCCATCACCGTCTATATCTCCAGTATTCAGGGAAAACCACCATCCTGATGAATTCATGATCCCTTCCGGGTATTGAATCGATTTCAGATATCCATTGTCGTTATCAAGTATCCTTATGCTCATCCATTCACCGGCAATCACCAGATCCATATCACTATCATTGTCATAGTCGAACCAGGAGGCATCAGTTATCATCCCGATACCGGAAAGATCAGTTGCTTTTTGAGATGTAATATCTTTATAGAAGCCCTTTCCATCGTTTTCCAGCAAATAAGAATCTGCTGAAATACCATAAAGACCAGAAACAGACCGGGAACCTACAAAAAGATCCGTATCCCCATCCTGATCAAAATCCATAGGCCTGACACAGGATCCATTGTGGTAGAATTCAGGCAATAATTTCTCCCCCCTAACAAAATTTCCCGAACCATCATTTATATATATACGGTCCATCCTTAATCTCTGCAAGCTGGATTGCTCATTCCCACCACTTACCACAAAAAGATCAAGGTCCCCATCCATGTCAGAATCAAATAAAGCAGCATCCACATCCTCGCAACCAAAATCCTTATCAAGATCAGGATTAGGCTTCAAGACAAAAGCATCTTCCTGCCAGATGAACAATTTTGCACGCTGACCCTTAGCCCCACCAATAAATATATCATCCTGACCATCCCCGTTTACATCACCAACAGCTAATCCGGGACCCTCTGAAGACAATTTATGTGGTGCCAGATGCTGCTTTTCGAATTCATCAAACCTGTCTTCATTATGGATAAAATCTAATCCAAGACTCTCTGAAGCAACCTTAAATAAGGTGTTGTTTTCAATACTAAAATCAGGTATTCCACTATATGAAACGGCGTCTTTAATATCGATTGTAAGTTCCTGATCGACGGCAACATCATATCTCATTTCAATTTTATTATTTGGCCACCTGATAAGAATAGAATCAGCTTGGTCATTGATACCCATCCCAACATGTACCCCGGGGGGTACTGATGACATAAATCCCCGGGATTGATAGTTTTCTACCATTCTTTTTTCACCGTTGGTAAAAACAATAATCCGGGTCCCAACACCAAAAGTATTCTTCTCACTTCCTTTCAATTTAAATTTCAGAAAATGATTATTTGTTACTGATTCAGAATTATTCCTGTAGATGAATGCTTTTTCATTTATATTATTTGCTATAATATCCAGGTCCCCATCATTATCAAGGTCTGCATAGGTCGCTCCATTCGAAAATGATTTTCTATTCATCCCCCATTCAACTGCATGGTTAGAAAAAGTAAATCTATTTATGTGCCTGGGTTGTATTGTATCATTCAAATTATGATATCCATTGTTCTGGAATACATAATTTACTAATGGATCCAGGGGCATCTTCTCGTATAATTGCCTGTTAGATAATATTTCGTTATTCGGTTTTTTCTGATCATTGCGATCATCCAACAGGAATTTTACATAATCCAGGTCGTTGGCCCTGCGGAATATTCCATTGGTTATATATATATCCTTATATCCATCGTTGTCCAGATCGCAAAACAATGGTGCCCAACTCCAGTCCGTTGAATAAATGCCCGATAACCTGCCTATTTCGCTGAACATATTATCTCCCAGATTCAATTGTAGCATATTTCTGACATACTGATGGTAGTAACCAAAGTTTCTTTTGATTTTATATAACTCATAGTCGTCTTCTCCACCAGACCGTTTTCTGATCTCCTCCTCTATAGGTAACATATCAAGCACAACAATATCCAGCAATCCATCATTGTTGAAGTCGGCAATATCATTACCCATGGAAGACCTGCTGCTATGGGTTATCATTTCGAAAAGCTTTTCACTGAATGTCCCATTTCTGTTATTGATGTATAAATAGTCAATTTCATGAAAATCGTTTGATATATAAATATCCGGATAGACATCATCATTGATATCTGCAATGCTCACACCAAGTCCGTAGCCAAGCTGACTACTTAAAATACCTGCCCGTCTGCTTACGTCTGCATAATAAATCGATCCATTATTTACATCATGACGAAAAAGCCGGTCTCCAGCTTTGGGATCCAACTCATACCGCAGAGAAGACATTCCATAGTTTCGACTACCATGTACAGAATGATTCAGAAGGTACATGTCCAGATCACCATCAAGATCATAATCAAAAAAAGCGGCCTGGGTTGAAAATCCGGAAAAGTCCAGGCCAAATTCTGCTGCCTTATCCGTAAAGGTAAGATCCCCATTATTGATAAAAAGCTGATTCTTCCCCTTTAGCCCCTTAAAATCACCTACCTGGCAGACATATATATCTAGCCACCCATCCCCGTTCACATCTGCCATCGTGACACCGGTTGACCAATCCCCTTTTCCTTCAACCCCGGCTTTATCAGAAATATCCCCGAAAACAAATTCTCCTTTATTAAGATAAAGCTTGTTAGGCAACTGGTTGGCACTGAAATAAAGATCGATCAGGCCGTCATTATTGATATCTCCAGCCGCCACACCGCCTCCATTGTTAAAATAGAGATACTCTATCATATTAAGAGAATCAGTCTCGGTAAGATCATTAGAAAAAGTAATGCCGGTGTGAGAATCTTCCATCAGGGTAAACAATAATTTTTCCGGTTCTTTTTCCCCGCAGGAAACCAGATGGACTATGATGAAAATTATGATTATCGTCCTGACGATAAAAGGCACGTGAAAACAGTCTTTAATAAAACAAATCTAATTCCTAATAAAGAAATAAATACTTAAATTCAAACCAATATCGGCTTTTTAGTATCATTAAAGAAGATATATTACTTATATTGAAGGGTGCATTCTTAGAAGGATATGTTGCTATACATATACGCATCTGCAGATTTTAAGAAATATCGAGTTTCTTTCTATGAAGTTTTTTTTTAGTATTTTTCCCTTATTCTCTTTATTGACAGTAACCTTCCTTAGCCAGGCCCAGGTAATGGAGAAGATATCTATAACCGGAAATTATCAGGACACCAACTTATCCAACATATTTTATGATATAGAGAATGTTTACCCGGTTCAATTTTTTTATAAGAAGGAATGGATAAAGGATATGCGTCTGAGTATTGTATTTCAGGAGGAATCCATTTTAGATGTAATACAAAAATTGACGAAGCCTTACAACCTGAATTTCCTGATATATTATAATTCGATAATCATTGCCCCAGAGGATATATTGAACCAGGATTATACTCGGGAATACTTCGTCATAAGGAACCGGCAGAAAAACCTTTTTAAGTCCAATAATTGGATTACAGCAAGCGATATCATACACCTTGGAGATTCTACAAAGGAGATATCCGCTGGTCAGGTGGTAATTAAAGGTGTGATAGTCGATCAGTTGAATGAAGAACCCCTTAGGGGCGTGAATCTTCATTTCGAGGCATTAAACATGACAACCTCAACAGATAATGCCGGAAAATTCGAAATTCTGTTACCAACGGGATACAACTTGGTTGAGATCAGCTACATCGGTTATGAAACACAGAAGATCGTATGGGAGGTATCCGGACAGGAAGAGATCAGGATTTTGCTTGCACCGGACGCCTATGAGTTGGAGGAACTTCTGATCACGGGTGAAACAGATGATAACAATGTTCAATCCGTGATGATGGGGATTACACGTTTGCGTCCCCAACAGATTGAAAACCTGCCTGTTTTTCTGGGTGAAGCCGATGTTATTAAAAGTCTTATGACCTTGCCCGGGGTAAGTACAGTTGGAGAAGGGGCTGGAGGATTCAACGTGCGTGGTGGTGCCATCGACCAAAACCTGATCTTGCAGGATGAAGCTTTGATATTTAACGCTTCTCATGCACTGGGATTTTTCTCTATATTCAACTCCGATGCCATTCAGGAAGTTGAACTGTATAAAGGTCATATCCCCGCACAATATGGTGGTAGACTTTCTTCCGTATTGAATGTTAAATTGAAAGGCAACAATGGGGATAAGCTGACTGGCAAAGGGGGTATAGGCATAGTTGCCAGCCGACTGACACTGGATGGGCCCCTGCAATCAAAAAAATCGAAAAAAAATGGGAATACACCCAGAACCACGTTTTTGCTGGGTGGAAGAATTACCTATTCCGATTGGATTCTTAAAATGATCAAAGATCCAGACATCCAGAACAGCTCTGGATATTTCTATGACATCAATGCAAAAATTTCCCATAGATACAGTGGGAAGGGCATGATCACGGCCTCTTACTATCAAAGTTATGACAAGGTACAATTCTCCGATGACTATGGATTTTCCTGGAAGAACCGGGCTGCCAGCCTGATGTGGAACCATATGATCAAACCGACCATTTCATCCGCTTTTTCTGCCTCCATGGGTGACAACACTAATCTTTCCTATGAACCAAATGGCCTGAAAGCATTTACCCTTACCAATGGATTGGCAAATTTTCGATTAAAAGAGGATATACTCATTTCATCAATTAAAAACCATAACCTTTCAACAGGTATAGAGTACGTACGTTACGACATTTTCCCAGATGAACTGGCGCCAAAGGGTGACCAATCGAGGGTTGTCAGTGAATCTATAGCCAAAGACAATGGACAAGAACTGGGTCTTTATATAAACGACGAGTTCACACTCAACTATCTCTTTTCTTTCTCCTTTGGATTGCGGTTCAACGCCTTTCAACAATTAGGACCCGGCACGGAATATATCTACCCCGAAGGAGAACCAAAGCGTAAGGATACTGTCATCGACAGTATTTCATATAGTTCCGGAGAAGCAGTAGAGACTTATTATAATCTCATGCCCAGATTTTCGATGAAATATAGTCTGTCACCAAGTTCCTCAATAAAATTCAGCTACAACAGGACGAGCCAATTCATCCATCTGGTATCGAATTCCACCGCGGCCTTACCCGTGGATTTCTGGCTGGTAAGCGGTCCACATTATGCGCCGGAAACGTCGAATAACTTTTCTATCGGGTATTTCAGGAATTTCATGAACAACTTATGGGAAACTTCCCTGGAGATTTACTACAGAAGATTACAAAATGTAATTGAATACAAGGATTTTGCCGAATTGCTGCTAAATGACCATCTTGAAACGGATCTGCTTTCTGGAGATGGGAAAGCCTACGGTGCCGAAGTGTTGATACGTAGAAAGAAAGGACGCTTTAATGGCTGGCTGGCATACACTTATTCACGTTCCTATGTAAGAATTGATGGTGACAATGAAGAAGAAACCATTAATGATGGAGAATGGTACCCATCCAACCTGGATATGCCACATAACTTTAACGTCGTGTTTAATTATAATTTCAACAAGAGCAGCATTTTTTCGCTTAATTTTACTTATAGGTCAGGCCGGCCCATAACTGTTCCGGGATCCTTTTATATGGTTGATGGTGTTTTCATTCCGGAATTTACCGGCAGGAATGAATTCAGGATACCACCCTATCACCGGCTCGACCTGTCCTATACCCTGAAGAGGAATGTCATTAGGAAGAAGCGGTATAAAGACAGTTTTACCTTTTCCATCTATAACCTGTATGCCAGGGAGAACACCTATTCCATATTCTACAGGAAGAGTCTGACAACAGGCAGGAATGCCTACAGGCTATCGGTTCTGGGGACGATTTTCCCCTCATTTACCTACAATTTTGAATTTTAATAAAATGAAAATAAAACAACTACTCTATGGATTGATCTTTTTGCTGCCGGGTTGTATATCCTCCTTTAACCTTGAACATGATACCAATGAATATCTTCTGGTCGTGGATGGGAAGATCACACAAAAAAACACGCCGCATGAACTCATCCTTAGAAGATCCACTGCCACCGGATCCACCCATTATAATCCTGTTATGGATGCAAGGGTAACCCTGTATGATGAGACAGGGAACTATGAAAACTACTTCCCGGCGGATAAAGGTAAATACATTCTGGAGGGCAATGTATTGGATCGTGCTCCTGGAAAGTCTTATTACATCGAGATCATACTTCCCAATGAAAATACATATCGATCTATGCCACAAAAGATGCCGGAAGTCATTAAACCTGATAAGCTCTACTTCCAATTGGAAGAGATGGAAGAGTTGAACAATCTTGAAAATACGGTAATATGGAGATACCTGAATCTTTATATTAATACACCGATATTTAAAAATGGCAATGACTTCCATTTCATCTGGAGGATGGATCACGCTTATTCCTTCACCGAATTGTTTTGTAGTCCGCTGAAGCCGCCTGCTGTCTGCTATATTACCAGGAAAATACAAAGCGATGATATAAAACTTTTCTCCAGTGAAGAGCTGTCCGGTGGGAAACTGGAGCATTTCAGGGTAGGATCCATTAAGGTTTTTCCAAATTGGGAATTCTTTGAAAAGCATTTTTTCAACATAGCCCAGCATTCCGTTACCAGGGAAGCTTATGATTACTGGAATACGGTTAAACAAGTGGCGCAATCAACCGGAAGTATTTTTGATACTCCACCAGCGCCCATAAATGGAAATGTATATAACATCAATGATCCTGAGGATCGTGTACTGGGATTCTTTGAGGTTTCTGCCGTGGATACCATTCGTACATATACCTATGCCGAGGATCTTGAACCTTTATACATAGCAGACCTGTGCGATCCCTACGACTGGCGTACCTGGGGGAATCCGGCCTGTTGTAATTGCCTGGAAATTCCGGACAGTCAATTGGAAGTTCCTGGATATTGGGGATTTGTTCGTGAGGATGAATGAGGAAGTTCTGTGCTCATATCGTTATGTGTTCATTGATATTGCCGTTATTCCCGGTAACAGGAAATCACCCTGCCTATTCCTTTACCCCTGAACCGGATAAAATCTTCGTTCACCTGGACAAATCATTCTATGTTGCGGGTGAATCCATACATTATAAGATATACTTCCTGAATGAGAGGGATATCGATTCGAAGATCGTTCATGTTGACCTGGTAGATGCACAGGACAGTGTTAAAATAGAACAGATCGTATTGATATCTGACAATACTGCTTCCGGCGAATTCCGGTTACCAGTTTCTTTCCGGGAAGGGAACTATTTATTCCGGTGTTATACCACCTGGAACATAAATTTCGGAAATGAATATATATTTTATAAGACCTTACCTGTTTATAACGAATGGCTCACAGGAATCTCCGCAGATAAGAATATGGACTACTTAACCAGGGATACCGCCCGTTTAAAGGATATTAAGAATCAGGAATTGAATGTGAATACTGTAAACTGCAAACCCATCCATGCCAGGGATACTTTATCTGTCGAAATACAAACCAGATCAACTAAAGCCGCCAACTTATCTGTGACTGTTTTTGACTTGAACCTTATTCAGCCACTGGATTTAAACCAGCATGATGAATACCTTGCTAAACTGAAGCGACAACCTATGGATGAGGTCGAACTCAGGTTTGATCCGGAAGCGTCCATCCTGGTCCAGGGAAGCGTTAAAGAACCACGTACAGGAGATCCGATAACATCCAATGTGTTATCCCTCTACAATAAACGGGATTTTACTTTTACAAGGATAAAAAGTAAAGACGGGGTTTTTTCATTTAAATTGCCTTTATTCCACGGAAAGGCGAATCTTCAGCTCATGAATATGAATCCCTATCAGGAAAAGGTACCTCTAGTTCAAACCAGAACCATACTTTATGATGTGGAGCAACTAGCTATCATTAAAGGTCCGCCGGAACGAACCCCTGAAGTAAATAAATACCTGTATTTCAGTAAGCTTAGAAGACATTTCCGGGAGATTTTCTATCAGGACACAACGGATTCCCTTCAACTTGTATCAACTCCTTATTTACAGTTCTTACCGGACAAATCCTATGATATGGGAAAATACAGATACATTAAAAATATGGGGGACTTTATCCATCAGGCCGTAACAAACGCAGGAACCTATAAGGAAGGTGATAGCCGGAAAATATTACTTTTCAACAACGAAACAAAAAAATATTTCATGACCAAACCCTGGCTGCTCGTAGATAATTACTTCATATTCAATGACTCGCTCGTATACAACATACCTTTCACCCAGATTAAGCGTATAGATCTGTATATCACCAACAGAAGTATATTTAAATATTTTGAACCCATTATGGTCCAGGGTGGCGTGATCGCCATATATACGAAAAACAATTTTCTGAGTAATTATGTTGAATCCAGTCCTAATATGTTAGAGATAAACGGACTTCAAAATGTGCAAAATGAAGAATCATCCATCTCATATCCTGCTGCACCTGACCTGGAGCCGCTGATTTTCTGGCAGGCTGATCTTAAAACGGATGAGAATGGATTTGCCAGGTTGAACTTTCAAACCAATAACATAACAGGCCATTGTATGATACAGCTAATTGGTATGGATGAAAATGGAAATTTGCTTGAAGGGAAATATATCTATCAGGTTACCGGTGAATAGGATATAATACTAATTTTATTGGATTTATAGGACCGGCTTTATAAGACTGTCAACTGGGTTAACGGCATTCGTCAGGTACCCAGCAAAGTTATTTAAACCGATATAATTCCATATTCTTTAGATTAGCAGTCCCTCCTTTTACAAACAATTGCATCCCATTCAGGTTTGAATTGGGAAAGACCTGATCTGAAATGACCACTGAGCCATTCCCGGTGAATACTTCGACGATGGATTGGTCGACAAGGATTTCGAGTTTTAGAGATTTATCCCAGAGTTTGTATGATGCATAATCTATGGAGGCGAAATCTTGGTGAAAATCTACATGCCCTGATAGGGTTCTGTCAATGAACAATTTCATTTCTTTTGAATTGTATCCGATAATTGTCTTCTCATGCTGATCTTTAAAGACCTCAATACCTAATTCTTCCGCATCGATATCATTAAATTCCATTTTAAGGAGGAAGGCACTGGCATATACTTCCTTTAACAAATTATCCCCCTCCTCAATCTTATGATCGGAGAAGGTCAATAATTCTGATCTGGAAACCTTTTCATAAAACGATCGGACTGGTTTCTGGATCAATTTTAGTTCCCCATTCACCTCAGCAAGGGATAATTCCCTGGGAATCGACATCATGCCCCGCCAGGGAGAGGTGGGCAGGGCATTGGCATAGGCCCAGTTGTTGGCCCAGCCTATAAGAACGGGAGGATGCCCTTCAGGTAGATTATTATAGGTTATGGCAGCGTAAAAGTCCTTCCCATAATCCAGCCAAACCGGATTCTCTCCAGTTTGTAAAGTGTTGAACACCTTCCCGTCAAATTCCCCGATAAAGTACTGCATTCCGGTAAAACCTTCATACTGACTTCCGGAGGAAATGATAAGAACCCATTTATGATCGTCCGAGCCTTCAATGGGAACCTTAAGCAGGTCCGGACATTCCCAGATCTTGGACACATCCCCGCCACCACCAAATTCTCCTGTCAACTCCCAATCAACCAGATTTTCAGACTGATAGAACTGGACCATGTAAGCCAAGGGATGACTTACTACCATGATCCATTTCCTGGCTTCTACATACCAGAAAACTTTCGGATCCCGGAAATCTCGCATGCCCAGGTTCAGAACAGGATTTTCTGCATATTTTATCCATGTGCGTCCATTATCACTACTATAGGCGATACTCTGGTATTGCAGTTTGTTCCGGGAATGATCATGTGCGGTATATATGGCAAAAATGCATTGCTCGCCCTTACAAAGTCCGGCGGTATTGTCTTTATCCACCACCGCACTTCCTGAAAATATCATTATGCTGTCCTCTTCATACAATGCAACAGGGAGGTGTGTCCAATCGAGCAGGTTGTTGCTGATGGCATGGCCCCAGCTCATATGACCCCAGGTATCACCAAATGGATTATACTGGTAGAATAAATGATATTCCCCATTATGATATACCAGCCCGTTAGGATCATTGATCCAGTTCTTCTCCGGTGTGAAATGGAATAAGGGACGATATCGATCCTGGACTTCTGTTTGTTTAAATCCCTCGGATTGCTGCTCATGTGGCCTTTGACAGGATAGGATTCCTATGAATACCAATACTAAAAATATGCCGCTAACTTTCATAGTTTTTCGATTTTATTTTTCAATTTCATTTAAATACCTGAACTGCTTCATTGTTTCTAGAAAAGATGATCTGTCCCAGATCTTTTGATTATGAAGTAATCTGATCCTGACTTTCTTCTTCCTGGTGGATCCCGGATAGCTCAGGGAATACCTCTTCAAATGAACCATCACCTAATCCCGCCAAGGGTAATCCACAGTTTACATTATGACGACCTGCTTCCGCTTTATCCTTATGCAGATTTTCTCCCGGGAGGATACCTCAAAGTGAATGTTTTTCAGCAGATCCATCCGTAGATCAGGCCTATTTATGAGTCTCTCATGAACATAAAGACAATACATTTAATACTTGAAAATCTGTAGTGGTTGATTATTCTTGGCTACAATCAGTAATTTACTTTCAACAGTATTAATACGTGTTATATCCCGAACCTCATCATATAATCTGAATCCAGAATATTTAGGAGCGATTACGCTAAAAGTGCCATCTCCTTTCCCCTTCAAAAAATTTCCGTAACTGGCATCATACCTTCCCACTTCAGGTTTCACCCCATACAGATTACCTCCTAGTAAAATATCCAGTTTACCATCTTCATCAACATCTTCAATATGGATGCCATATACAGGCGACAATTGAACCTCAACAGGCAGAGGTCTTAGTTGAAAAGTGCCATCACCATTGTTCAGGATTACTGAGGAAGCCATCTGATAGGCTTTCAATTCCAGTGCCTTCTGTAGCTGGTCAGCCGTAAAGATATCTGTGATCGTCTGTTCTTTATAGTCTACATAATTCGGGTATTTGATTTCCAGAGAGGGTATTTGCTTTAAAAGATCATGCTTCAACGCTAAAGGATAAGATCTTTCGCCATTATAAACGCAAATGATTTGTTCAACTGACCCATTCATATCAAAATCATTCACATACATGGTTACCGGCTTATCCAAAGATGCTTTAAACCGTGTATTCCAGCCATGGTTCCCTGCAACAAGATCAAGATCCCCGTCCTTATCAAAATCTCCTGTCTTTATCCTGTTCCACCAACCATTTGTTTTCGCTAATCCTGAGGATGGGGTAATATTTTTAAATTGGCCACTGTCATTTATAAAAATAGTTATTGGCATCCATTCCCCAACAATAACCATATCCAGATCTTTGTCATTATCTATATCCACCCATTGCATATCGGTGATCATACCTAATTCTGTCAATCCAATCTGGTGTTTATCGGATGCAACTGTAAGGTTTCCATGGCCATCATTTTCAAGAATATATCCATTAACGGGAACCCCGTATAAAAATGGCTGCTGCCTTATCCCGACAAATAATTCAATTATACCATCCTGGTCATAATCTGCTGCCCTGACACATGAGGTGCTTTCATACCTTCCTGCTGGTAATACCTGTTCTGAATTGGTAAACCTGCCGAAACCATCGTTTAAATATAATCTATCTTTAAGTGCCTTTGAACTGGTAGAGAATTCTGTTCCCCCACTTGCCACATATAGATCCTGGTCTCCATCATTATCGGCATCAAAAAATACAGCATCTGTATCCTCTGAAGTTTTATCCTTTTCAAAAACACTTTCACTAACTTTTATAAATGATCCATTATTTACCTGTAAAAAAAGAGCTCCTGGCAATCCCCTGGCACCACAAATAAAGAGATCCGATAAACCATCATTGTTGATATCACCATGAGAGATTCTGGGACCCTGTGTTGAAAGCATATGATATATTAGTCTATCCCTGCTAAAATCAATGAATGCATTCTCCTGATGAGTAAAGTCTATAATTTTATTTTTACTGACATCTTCAAACAGATAAGCTGTAGCTCCATTTTTGGATTCTTTATTAGATCCTTTCGTTGTACCATCTTTCTGGTATAAGGTTAGGATCTGATCAACTTTTACGTTCGTTAATAAAGTAATCTTTTCATCCGGCCATTTGACTATGATGGAATCCAGAAACAAATCGGAAGAATCTCTGAATTCAATCCGACCGAGTCCGATGACCGGGTCATGACCCACTGTGGATTGAAAGCCGCGTGTGGGCATTTGCTCAATATGTCTTTCCTCACCCTTATCTTTTACAATGATTTTTGTGCCAATAGCATACCTGTTTTTACCCTCTCCCCTTAAAATGAATTTCAGGTAATGATTTTCGGGGTAATACTGTGAGGTATTGTTCCTGTAAACAAAAGCAGGCATATTAACATTATTTACCACAAGGTCCAGATCTCCATCATTATCAAGGTCCCCGTATGCTGATCCATTAGAATGACTTGGTTGAGCGAGTCCCCATGCTTCTGCTTTATTTTTGAAGGTTAAATCTCCCTCGTTACTAAAGGCATAATTCGAGATTTTCACCGAAGGAATAGCTTCAATAAGTTTTGGGTAGTCCACATTATTGTCGGTAATTATCATTCTCATGATCCTGGGATTTGAAAAATATTTAATATAATCCTGGTCAGTCAAATCCTGGTAGATCCCATTGGCAACAAAAAGATCTTTATATCCATCATTATTCATATCAAAAATGAGGGCGCCCCAACTCCAGTCTGTTGCATAAACATTCATCAAACGCCCTATCTCACTGAATGTGCCATCGGTATTATTCAAATTGAGCATATTCCTGGTAAATTGATGATAATAATCATTCTCCACGGCCTCGTTGTATGAGTCCCAGGAATCGAATGTTGTTTTGGTTTTCAATCGATCATCGTGTTCTGGGATCATATCCGTGACAAATATTTCCGGGTAGCCATCATTGTTTATATCTGCCATATCTGCGCCCATAGAGGCCGCGCTGATAGAACGCATCATTTCCGTCAGTCTCTCCGTAAAAGTCCCATCCTGGTTATTCATATATATATAATCCCTTTCAAAAAAATCATTGGAAACATAAATATCCATCCATCCATCCAGGTCTATATCGCCAACCGTTACACCAAGGCCAAATCCTATTATGGATCCATATATCCCGGCTTCAATACTGACATCTGAAAATACCTGTCCATCATTCCTGAATAGTTTATCTCCGCCATCCGGATTCCGGTTCATTCGCTGGTTATCACTAAGGCTGAAAGATCCGATCGCCTTGGAAGAATTATTCAATAAGTATAAATCCAAGTCACCGTCTTTATCATAATCAAAAAAGGCAGCATGTATTGATAATCCTATATCAGCTATCCCATATTTTTCAGCCTGCTCTGAGAATGTCAAATCACCGTTATTGAGAAATAATTCATTCTGTTTATTATCCCCTTTAAAATCCCCTGAATTACACACATAAATATCCAACCATCCATCTCCATTTACATCGGCAATGCTTACACCCGTTGACCAGGACCTGGTGCCTTTGACACCCGCCATTTCAGTTATGTCCTCGAACTCAAAATTATCATTATTTAGGTAAAGACGATTCCCATGCATATTGGAAGCAAAATATATATCCATCAAACCATCTTGATTAATATCACCCAATGCTACGCCTCCACCATTATAAAAATTTCGATACCTGTATATATTAAATTCTTCCAGGTAATCCAGCCGGTTCACAAAATCTACATTTGATCTATCTGGGTCTATCAACGTAAAAAGGGTTTCAGGAACATCATTATTTATGCTTTGACATCCTGCTGTTAATATGAGAAAAATTAACAAATAATATATTCTTACTTTTTTATGCATTCTCGGTTTTTGATATTCTTTGTTACTGAGCATTCAGGCAATTAACAATTATGGAATCTGGAAAGCTCATTCCAATATATGGAAAGTTTCTTGGGATGAATTTACATTCATGCTTCACTGGATGCCCAAGCTGTCATACATAGTTGTACTTTCTTTTAATTCTCTTTCAATCAGCAGGTCCGTAAATATTGCCCATACTTCTGCCTCATCTCTTTTAAATAAAGTAATTCTTCGATTTCCATCTACTTTAACATAGGCAGTGCCTCTTTTCGGATGCACCACTTCAATGAAATCCTCACCATACCATTTTTTATATAGCTTCAGAATTTCCAGTTGTAGACTGTCAGAACTAAGGTGCTTATTCCACGGCGCCCAGCCATCGTATCTAAATTTTACTGGCATTTCATAAATGCGGCCCTCATAAAAATTAGGGTAGAAATTCATTTTAGCGGGATCATCTAACTCATTCATTTTATAAAGCACGGACGTATTGGAGGTGCCCTGTCTGATTAAGCCTTGCTTATTCAATTCCCAGCAATGTGTATAAAAGTCCTTATCAGTCATCCCAAGATGAATACCCATGAAAAGGCTATCCGCTCGTATTCCTTTTTCCAACTCTTTTTTTACCAGCCTCTCATAACGGTCTTTAGGATTGCAACTTAATAGAAAAGTAAAAGCTGCAAATAAAATTATCAAATATCTGCTTTGCTTGATCATGAAACTAATATTTAAAAATTTTCAGTTTACCATTGTTAACAGCGACTAACAGTAGATTACCGTTTACTTTATTCAATTTAGCAATATCCCTTACTTCGCCTTTTACATTAAAACCTGATCTCAAATAATCCATACATGTAAAATTACCCTTTCCATCCCCTTTCAGCAACACCCCATAGCTTCCATCGTATATTCCTGATGCAGGCTTGGCCCTGTACAGGTTACCCCCCATTGCAATATCAGGAAAACCATCTGAGTTAAAATCCTCTATCTGAATGGCATATATCGGTGTAAATTGTGCTTGCACCGGTAATGGTACCAGATCAAATTTTCCATTTCCCTGGTTGAAAAGAATGGAAGAATGCATATTGTTCGCAATTAATCTTACCGATCTTTCCAACTGATCATGTGTGAAAATATCATTGATTTTCTGTTCTTTAAAAGATTTGTGATCAGGATACTTTGTCTGAAGATAAGGCATCTGTTCAACCAGTTCATCTCGGGTGATCATTGGATAAGTTGAATCTCCATTGTGGGTGCATATAATATGTTCCACCCGTCCATTATTATCAAAATCATTCACATACATGGTGAGGGGTTGATCCGGGCTTGCTTTAAATTTTGAATTCAAGCCATGGTTCCCTAAAACAAAATCTATATCGCCATCCAGGTCCAGATCTGCAGCTTCGATGGTATTCCACCACCCGTTACTTGACGTCAAAACAGATTCAGCCGTTCGGTCAATAAAATGGCCGGCTTGATTAATAATTACTTTTACAGGCATATATTCACCGACAATGATCATATCAAGATCGGAATCACCATCAAGATCAGTCCACTGCATATCGGTAATCATTCCAATTTCTTGGAGATCAGGAGCTTTAACAGATGTCACATTCTTAAATATACCATTTCCGTCATTTTCAAGAATATAACCATTTACAGGCACCCCATAAAGAAAAGGGCGCAATCGGGTACCTACAAATAAATCAAGGTCATTATCCTGATCAAAATCTGCGGGACGAACACAGGAAGTGCTTTCCAGTTTTGAGCCTGGGAATAACTGGTCAGATGTTTCAAAGTTCCCTTTTCCATCATTGAGATATAACCTGTCAGCGAGCGCCAGGGAACTGGAAGGGAATTCATTCCCACCATGACAAACATAAAGATCTTCATCGCCATCATTATCTGCATCAAAAAACACACAGTCCGTATCTTCAGATATCTTGTCTTTGTCGAAGACTTTTTGATTTGAAATACTGAATACACCATTTTTGTCCTGTATGAACAAACTACCCGGCATATTTTTAGCTCCTCCAACGAAAACATCATCAAGACCATCAGAATTCACATCACTTACGCAGATTCCCGGACCTTCATTAGAGATCATATTAAAGATGAGTTTATCCCTGTCAAAATCAATGAAGTTATTTTCCGTATGCCTATATTCATCAAGACCTTCAACAGAAGTTATTTCAAACATTGGTAAAACCTCTTCACTAAGAATGACATCTTCATTTCTTCCCGTTTTGCTTTCTATTATCAAATATTGATTAATCGGGATTTCATCTAAGCTGTTAACTTTACCATCAGGCCATACAATGCGAGCAGAATCAATTTTTGTATGCTTGCCTATCCCTATTAAAAGCCGGTTATCCACCGTGGACTGGAAACCCCTTGTGGGTATCTGCTCCTGAAAGAATTGCTGATCACCACAATATAATGTGACGGATGCGCCTACTCCATGTGAATTTTTCTGATCTCCCTTCAGGATAAATCCTACGTAGTTGTTTCTGCCAAGATCAGAAGTATGATTCCTGTAGATGAATGATTCCATATTTACATTATTCACGACTATATCCAGGTCTCCATCATTGTCAAGGTCTCCATATGCGGCTCCATTTGAATGTGAAGGTTCATCAAGACCCCATAATGCCGTGCTGTTAGAAAAGGTCAGATCGTGATTATTTTGAAATGCATAGTTCGGAATTCTTACTGAGGGTATATTGTCAATCATTATCAAAATGGCTTGCTCTTCTGTTTTGATCATTTGTCGAATCATCCTGGGATTGGAATAAAAATTAATATAATCCTGATCAAGAAGATCCTTATAAATACCATTTGCAACAAATATATCTTTCCAGCCATCATTATCAAGGTCAAATATCAGAGCCCCCCAACTCCAGTCTGTAGCATAAACATTGGCCAGTCTGCCAATTTCACTGAAAGATGAATTTCTGTTGTTGAGTTGTAAGACATTTCTGGCAAATTGGTGATAGTAGCCATTCACCACATTCATTTGATAGGTATCCCAGGTCTCAAACATAGCCTTTGTCTTTAAGCGATCTTCTGTTTCGGGTAACATTTCAGTTACAAATATCTCAGGATACCCATCATTGTTTATATCAGCCATATCAGATCCCATGGATCCCAGGGTTATTTCACGAATGTAATCCTCAAGATATTCCGTAAATGACCCATCCTGGTTATTGATGTAGAGATAATCCCGCTCAAAAAAATCATTAGATACGTATATGTCCAGCCAGTTATCCCGGTTAACATCCCCGATCGATACACCCAATCCGAAACCTATGGGTGAGGTATATATACCTGCCGCTTCACTGATATCCGTAAAATGATCCCCATCATTCCTGTACAATTTATTACTACCGTCAGGATCCTTCATTAATCTAAGATCCTTGACGATCTCATAACTACTGATGGATTTAAATGAATTGTTCAATAAATAACAATCCAGGTCCCCATCCTTATCAAAATCAAAAAAACCGGCATGTGCACTAAGCCCTTCATCATCCAGGTCATATGAGGCTGACATCTCGGTAAAAGTAAGGTCACCGTTATTTATGAATAATTCATTATGACGATTCTCGCCACCCGGCTTGCCTGACTTACATACATATATGTCCAGGAAGCCATCACCATTTATATCCACCATGCTTACTCCCGTAGACCATACATCCTTACTGCCGACACCAGCTTTCAAGGTTATATCCTCAAAGGAAAAATTACCCTTATTCAAATAAAGTTTATTATCAGCGATATTGCCAGTAAAATAAATATCCAATAAACCGTCATTGTTGATATCGCCGAGACCTACCCCGCCACCATTATAGAAATTGCGATAGGTATAAATATTGAATTCCTCCGTGTACTCAAGCTGGTTAATAAAATCAATACCCGTCCGGGTGGAAGATAAAAGCTCAAATAAGGTGTTTTCGGATGTATCCTGCTTCGTATCCGGATCACACGAAAAGAAGATCAACAATATACATAATTTCAAAAACCTGGTCTTCATGGTCTCTTAAATATCCGGATAGTATTCAAAAATAGAATATTCATTATTTCTTCCTGGGAAGGTCATAAGATTCATTAACAAAACTAAACTGAAAAATATAATAATCTTTTAATTATTAATCGTTTGTCTGCTTTATGGCAGACCGAGTCTCAAAAAAAATCCCGCCGAAGCGGGATTTTTAGTTACAAACTTATTCTTAGATTCTAATTATACCCATCGTTATTCGGCAATAAGTTATCATTTGAACGATATTGATTAGCCGGTACGGGATATAGATTGGTATATTCATCTGTTATCAACACATCTTGTGGATTATAAAATGGGAGAAGCCACTTCTCAACATCTATAAAAAATCCCCATCGGATCAGGTCCGTTCTGCGGAAGCTCTCTGCAAACATCTCCCTGCCCAGTTCATTGAAAAGTTCTCCTCCAGGAACAGGTCCACTTTCCACATCAAAACTCAGTGGTCCATCAAGTGTAAAGAGCGCTTCAGCACCTGCTCTGGCACGTATTTCATTGACCAGGATAAGCGCATCGCCCGCATTACCCAATTGCCATTCACATTCAGCCTTGATCAACAAGATCTGGCCATATCTGAACACGGCCCTATCATTACTCAAATTTTCTGTAGCGCCTTGGGCGAATTGCCATTTACCTATTCGGATCCCATCCTGACGAAGGGCCTGAGGACCCAGTTCATGGATCTGAGGTCGTCCTGTTCCCATATTACCGAAATTAAGCGGTGCGCCTTCAGGATCTCCGAGCAAAGGCTCAGGACTACGATCCGGATTTGGATTCTCAGCACCATCGTCGGTCACATAACTTCCATCTGATTTGTACTGGTAACCTGCAAGAAAATTACCTCTTCCTGTATAGGGTTCATCTGCTGTGCCTACACCACCCTTACGCCTGTCATTATCCGCATATGAATTATAAAATTCTTCAAGAGTACAATACCCATTCCAGGGCTGAGCTGTCAGGTTATAAGTATCCTGGCTACCATAGTGTAAGGTTCTCATCACTAAATTAAATTCCCGAAAGAATACCTGATCATAAGGAATTGCAAAAATAAACTCTGATGAACCAGAATTTTCGGTATTGAAATTCGCAAAATAATCACTTTCAAGAGAGTATAATCCGTCATCGATGATTATATCACATGCATCACTGGCCTTTTGCCATTCAGGTGTTCCAGTATAAACCTCGGCATTGAGGTACATGTTGGCTAGAAGCGCATAACCTGCATAATAGTTCATTCGGCCGTAAGTTGTTCCATCCACTGCTTTTGATAGTTTGGGAACCTCTACTTCCAATTCAGATACAATGGTGTTGAAGACCTCAGCCCTTGGAGTCCTACTGGGCTTGGCTTCGGCTGTGGTAAAATCAAGGGTTAAGGGTACATCTCCGAACCAGTTTATAAGTTGCCAGTAGAAAAATCCACGGAGTACTTTCAATTCGGCTATAAATGCATCGGCTGCTTCCTGTTCAACCGACCCTTCATCCACAAGTGTCTGAAACTGGGCAATCAAACGATTACAACTGTTCACGCCCTGGAATCCAAATTGCCAGGCCCCGTCAAGGCCACCATTTTCTGTTGTCCAGGCATGCAGGTGAAATCTTCTCCAGTCACCTCCATCATCCCAGTCCTGTCCGCGCGTTGGGACTACCATTTCATCCGTAGATACTTCATTTAATGAATATGGATCATTGGATGCATAATTCTGTAACCTTCCGTATGCTTCTCCTAAGGCAGCGACAAACTGCTCTTCATTCTGGAAGAAGTTATCCGGGGTTACATCGCTATAAAGTTCTTCGTCAAGATTGGTACATGATGGGCTAAAAACCATCAAAAACAATCCAGCCAAAAATACTTTTCCTAACAATATTGATCTTTTCATTTTATTGTTTTTTATTTTTTTCATTTTTTAAATGTATCAATTACGTTGCCTAAAATCCCAGGTTAACTCCAAACAATATAGTTCGTGTTCTGAACCATGTGTTCCTACGATCCACACCAGCTATTAAAGGATTGGCTGGATCACCATCTGAATATCTTGGATTAGGATCAACACCTGAATAGCCAGTGATATAAAACAGGTTATTCCCTGCAAGATACAGCCTGATTCTCCTGAAAGCAGCATCTGGTTTTAAGTTAAAACTATATCCAAGATTCAGGTTGTCTAATGCAAAGAAGGAAGCATTTTCTACATGCAAACTGGACAGTACTCCGGAAGAGTTACTCAACAGAGTTCCAGTTTCTTCATTTCTGAGATCTGCTGATGATTTCAGTGTATTATATGAACCGATGATGTTCGGAACTTCATAAAAAGCCCTGAATGTATTCAGCAGATCATGGCCAAGAACACTTCTGAAGAATATATTTAAATCCCAGTTATTGCCAAAAGTAAAGGTGTTGCCCCAGCCAAATTCAAACTTAGGTAATCCGTTTCCTGTAATTTGGCGGTCAGCATCATCCACTGTCCCATTTCCATCTGTATCCTTTAATAAGAGTTCTCCATCCGGGCTGATCCCTTCATATACCTGCGTCCATATCTGGCCAATTGGCCCACCTTCTTCTGCTTTGGTTGTAGGCACATCTGATTGCCCCGGAGCACCCATGGCTCCCAATTCACGAGATCCGTATTCTAATACTTCACCATTAAACTCACCTGATAATGATACCAGGTCATTTTTAATATAATAAGTAGGTGTAACGGTTGTTGAATAGGTGAAATTGGCCTGCTGTATAGCATTCCATGTCAATGCCAATTCAAGACCGCTATTTTGTATTTCACCCACATTCACCCAGGCCGTATTAAACAAGTTGGGGGGCACAGGAACACCATACTCAAACAAGAGGTCTGTAGTAGTTCTTGTGTAGAAATCGAGCGCTCCAAATAATTTAGACCCAAAAAAAGCAAAATCAAAACCAATGTTTAACTCACCCTTTTGCTCCCATCCCAGGTCAGGATTTGCATTACTTACAGGTCCAAACCCAGGCACATATTCTCCCTGGTAGAAGAAGTTAGCACCCGGTCCCAGTCGTAACAATGACAAATACGGATCTGGTGGCAAGTTTCCTGTAACCCCGTAACTGATCCTGAATTTAAGGTTGTCAATGGAAGGTGATCCAATAAAATTGGCCAGTTCAACACCACCGCTGATAGCGGGGAAAGTACCCCATTTATTTTCTTCTCCAAAGACAGTTGCGCCCTCCTGCCGGACACTGGCAGAAACGAACCAGGTTTCATTGATATTCAAATTCACCCTGGCAAAAAAAGCAATCAGCTTGGCAGAATTTTTATAACTGTCGATATCTCCAAGTCCATTTGGGAAATCAAGTCCGGCTGAAAGATTGTTGTAGGTAAAGAAATCACTGATATAATCTCCGCCTTCAGCATGAAATCCTTCATTTACAAATTCCTGAAATGAATATCCCACTAAAGCACCAAGGTTTATATTTGAACCAATATCCCCATTCCATCGTCCGGTTGTTTCAAATAATTGATTGAAATTATTATCCAACTGTCTGCGGGCAAGACCAGTCCTGTCTCTTCCTACCCAGAAACTCGTTGATTTTCGATAAGATCCTCTCATGAAATCTTCACTCTGAAGTGAGTAAAAGGCATCGACGATCAATCCATCAATTATTTCATATGCACCCTTTAGAGCAAGGTTTACACGGGTATCTTTTCCATCATTTGGATTTTCCTGTAGAATCTGGACAGGGTTATAATAATCAAACAATACCTGGTTGAAATACCCATCCCATATATCAAAATCAGGATTAGATTCATCTCTTACAGGGGCTGTAGGATTATAAATGGTGGCATACCTGAAAGCATCGTCCCAACCATATTTAGATTTATTCCAGGTTCCTGAGAAATTTAGCGTCAATGTCAACCTGTCGTTTATTGCTTTCTGCTGTAAGTTTAACCTTCCATTTAACCTTTGGAATCCTGTATTAACGGCTACACCTCCAGCATCCCTGTAGTTAATGGATGCTCTATAACTTGTATTTTTTGTGCCACCTGAAAGTGCAAGATTATACGTTTGTTGAACCCCTGTCTGTGTTGTTTCATCAAACCAGTCTGTACTTTCTCCAAAATCTGTACCCTGTCCTGTTTCCGTAGATAAGGCTCTCCACTCTTCCGCATCCATAACAGGAACAGTCCTGGCTACCGATTCAAAGGCCACATATCCATTGAAATCTACATCAAACCGACCTTCCTGGCCCGATTTGGTTGTCACAAGGATTACGCCACTGGAGCCCCTGGTTCCGTAAATAGCAGCAGCTGAACCATCCTTGAGCACATCCATGGATTCAATATCATTTGGATCCACATTTTCTAATGATGCACCAATGATGCCATCGATCACTACTAATGGCTGTGAATTTGCTCCCACTGTGGACAATCCCCTGAGTCGAATATCGTAAGTGCCATTGGGATTACCCCCGGGTTTGGAGATGGATAAACCAGCCACTTTACCCTGAATCAACTGTGCCGCATCATTTACATTTCCAGCATTAAAATCTTCAGATTTTACACTGGCTACGGCACTAGTAATCTCTTTCTT
>JAHEGY010000130.1 GCA_024644875.1 Cyclobacteriaceae bacterium | reverse complement strand
CCTGGTCACAAACATCCAGCATAACTGGGATCAGGCCATTTTTGGAATTTGCTATTAGATTCTCTTTATCCTTATCCTTCCTAACTCCGGCATATACTTTATATCCCAAATTGTCTAAATAAATTGCCGTAGAATACCCTATTCCTGTTGATGCTCCAGTTATCAATACTGTATCTTGCTGTGCTCCAATATTGTTTGATTTCATGATACCTGTTCTTATTAATACATTAATTATACTAATATGTGTTCGCCTTTCTTAAGAATTCTGCATTGCGCACCTAGTTTCTCAATTTCCCTTTTAAACATTGATTCATCTACAGCAGCAAAATGCTTTGTAAAGAGTATAGGTAAGTCGTAGTGCATTGGAATAACCTGTTTTGGTTGAATAATTTTAATGGCTTCTAAGGCTTCATACTCATCCATAGTATTATCTAACTCTTTACCACCAATTGGAATCATTAAAACATCAGGGTTCTTTATCTTTTCCCATGCCTCTGCTTCCAGAAACGAATCACCTAAATTCACAATCGTTTTTTGATTAAGTTTAATTTCATATCCAAGTGAACCCCAACCTACGCGTTCGTTCTTTTTAGGGTCTTCTGTCTTTTTAAAAGGGCCTATTTTAACTGTTAAAGGGCCATGAGTAGCTTTTATTCCTTTTATTTTCATACCATCAAGCTCTATGGACTCATCAACAGAAAGGGTGTGATAATTTGAAACAGGTGTGTCGAATACCATTCCTTTACTTCTTGGCCCAAGCATTAAAGGCTTTCCATCAACCTCCTTTACCATTGTTTCATTAAAAATAACAGGTGCACCTGAAGCTTCCATTACTTTATCAACATATACATAATGGTCAGGATCACCATGTGTTACAAATATGTGGGTGATATCATTCCATTCTTCTTTTGGAATGAGTGAAGCGAAACTAAACCAATAGCCAAATATGGCTCCGGGATCGATTGCGATTTTTTTATCATCCCACTCGATGATAAATGCATTGTACAGATAATACGTAATTTTCATTATTTTAGATTTATGAACACATTTATTATTGAATTTCAATTGATTATTTTATTTATTGCTTCTGGCCATTCTACTTTTCCTTTTTTATAGAAACAATATTTACATAATCCTGAATCGTAATCAGATATTTGTTTTAATCCCAGCCCCATAACTTCTGCGGCGCTAAAATCGAAAAAGGCACAATAGGGTTTAATGTCACCTTCACCAATTGATTCCCAAAAGGCTACCATCTGGCAGTTTCGTGTTTCAATACTCATTGAATAATCATTATGCTTTGATCCATCAACCAACTGTGTTGGCCAACCATTGGTATTTACAGTTCTTGCTACCTTTTTCAAATATTTGCGCATAGGTGAACTCAGATAAATTTTACCTCCTAGCTTCCTTACAAAACCAGGTATTTTGCTTGCGGATATTCGCGTTTGTTCTATGTTAAATCTTACAAACTCTTCTGTGTTTAGACCGGCAGATCTCATACCTTTCTTTAATGCTGCCAATTTACTGGCCAATCCTAACAGTGCATCGTACATTGCAGATTTAAACGTTGGAGTAAGGTTAACAATATCAGGGTATGCCTCAAAAGCTACTTTTAATATCCTTTCCGTTTTTTCCTTGCCAAATTGCTCCTCAAGAGCCTTCTTCTTGGATTTTAGAAATTTTGGATAGCTTTTTATCAGCTTAACCTTCTTTTTTGCTGATATGATTTTAATTTGGGTTTCCATGTTTCCCTTTTTTTAGTTTATTTATTTAAATGTGCATCATCAGGTGCAGTACCTTTTCTGTAAAATTTAAAATGACAGCAATCTCCACCTTTTGCCAAAGTACAATGCCTTCTGAATTCGCTTTGGGTTGCTTCTTCAATTAATGGATATCCAGCCAAATCATGTTCACAACCTAGAACATTTAGTTCGGGGCAATCTATGGCTTCCCATAATTCAATATTGACGCATGTTGTGACTTTGAAATCAAGCAAATCGTTAGATTCATGAAATCCATCATGTTTCCAGGTTCCCATCCGGTTCGTTGTGGTAAACAAAGCACGATTCATTTTTTTATAATTATCAAAAACATCTCCCTCACATTTTACAAGGTCACTTATTTGATATATTGCAGGCATGGAAATTGCTGCCACATTGCGCATCATTCCAATCATAAACTCCTGTGCCTTTGCTCTACCTCTTTTATCAGCAATGGCAGAAAATAAGGAGCCCATCATCTTTAATTCTTTTTCAAAAACTTCACTAATTTCCCTAGCCTTCTTCACAGCCTCAGGATATTCCCTCGTAATTCTTTTAGCGTGTTTGTTTGCTCCATTGACAATACCAAGAATCCCAATTATCCCAAATTCTTTTCTTAATAGGTTAAATACAATTTTCATTTGTTTCCTTTGAGCGTCTTTAGGCATTTCTAAGGCTTTACCGTACATTTCTAAATCTTCTACTTTCATATCTTTATCTGTTAATGACTGAACTTTCTGAATGAAAAGTACAACTGCAAAAAGGGGAGATCGTCTCAATATAAAATAGTGAGACAATAAAAGGTCTCAATAAAATATTAAAATCTGTAAACCTGGTAGTTACGGGGCAATTATTGCAATAACTGAGACCTGTAAGAAAGCGATTATAGAAATTTGAGACCCGTAAAGGAAAGAAGTGGGAGATAATCAAATTCTGAAGAATCAGAATTTATAGCTTTTCATGAACTCTGAGGGAGTTAATCCGGTAGCGTTTTTAAAAAAACGATTAAAGGTGGCTTTTGAATTGAATCCTGCTTCCATTGCAAGTCCAAGAATGGAAATATGCTTGTTTTTTGGATTAACAGCCAACTTCTTAAACTCTTCTACCCGATAATCATTTATAAATTCAAAAAAGCTCTTTCCAATGCTGTCATTCAACATCGTCGATAATTGGTGGGAATGCATGTTTAATTGAAGTGCCAATTCGCCAAGGGTTAATTCTTGTTCCAGGAAAGGTTTCTCCCGATTCATTATTTCGACTAACTCACTTATTTTTGGATCAGATTCAGTATCCGGTATCTGGTTCACAGCCGAGGGTGATAAAGCCTCTTCTCTGGTGTGATGCATTTCAACTTGTACTTGAGGCGTAAAATGGCTTTCATTACCTGCTCGAAATATCGCCTGCTGACTATACCCGGAATAGGCGATGTAGAAAAAAAGGAGCAAATTGGCTACGATGTTGATGTAATCCATGTGGTAAACTGAAATAACATTGGTTGATACTAATGCATAGGCAATAAAACTTAATACTATGATAATAGAAAATGCATATACAATCCGTTTGATCCATGCAAGGTCAATGTTCCTTTCATAAGAAAACTCTTTTTTTATACTGTACTGATGTCTCAGGAGTACAATTATGGTGCGCATCAGAAAATAGATACGAAAGAACAATGAGGTCATCATCATGAGAAAAAGATGGTAGGTAGTATCCTGCTTTCCCATAACCATTTCCATAATGTCCTCTTTGCCCAGAATAAATGCGGGAATAGCTGACAATATATACAACAATACAAATCCGAAATGCCATAAATTCCTAAAACTCAACCTGAAGTTTCTGTTTACCAGGGAATTGGTATAAATAAAAAGGAAGGGCATATGAGTAACGATTATTACCCCCAGTGCATATCCCCAAAATAACTCATGAAAAAGCAGTCTTTTCTCTATAAAGAAGGGCATTGAAAAATGAAGAGCAAAAACCAGCACCCAGATAGTTAATATATTGTCGCTTATACTCTTATTTCGCTTTTTACTTAAGAAAAAGGCTATAATAACAGCGTTTATTGCTCCTATGGCGCCTACTATTTCCATATAATGAAGTTAGGGGATTCTCCATTCTTGTGCAAATGCAAAATATTGGCAGTCATATAATTGATGGATTTCGCATAGGGGCTATGAATTTGAATTATATCATGATCCCCGCTGTGGCTCCTTGCACATACACATTGACCATGCCGGTCTTAACGCTGGATTCAGCCACGATGGCCTCGACCTGCCTTGTGATGTCATAGAGGCCGTTACGGGCAGGGGTAGATATGTGGATGGTTTGTTGCATTTTCATTATCGATTTCGGAGTCATTAAGACTTTGGTTACAAAAATAGCCAATTCCACTATTAATTTGTTATAGCTTTAAGGTCAGCTTCAGGATTAAGCTTTCTATTGTCGAGTAATTTTCTTATAGTACTTTATCTGAAAGCTCTCACGCAGCAGAAGATCTTCCGCATGTAGGGTGATTTCCGAAAATGTTCTCTGAGCATTTGTAAATAGGGCATTTTTTAAGATTTATTGATTTCCACAAATCTTAAAAGCTGTATGCGGGTGAATTTCTTTGAACTGATTGAATCATCAACAGCGCGCCTGTTCATCATTCTGTAAACAAAGGATTGCTTATAGTCTTCCAGCGCTTGCTCTGACTTCCATTGATACATCCCCTGCCAGTATCCGTTTTCCATGTTCACCCCATACATCTTTTTGTGAAACCCTGGAAATCCAGTGATTAAAAGCATTGGGATGATGGAGATGATCCTATTTGTATTATTGGAAAAGCGGGAAAATTTAAACCTTACTATGAAAGTAACGGGTGCGGCAGCATCTTTTTCCGGGTTTATATGTATATGGCGGAACACGCTTTATTGCTCTCCATCTTCCATTCTTATGATATGTCCCACATAGGTTTTCGACAAACGTAATCTGCCAAAGATCAATCTTACTATTGAAATCCCAAGGCATACGGGAGGACTTTTTCTAAAACTGGCTGGCATAATATTTTGAATTCTGAAGGTTTATACCATTTTTTGAAACAAGATCTACCTTCAAGCCAACAATCTTCTCTATCTCATCTGCAAGATCTACGAAACGTATTCCAATTTTATCGTTGAACTCTACAAGAATATCCAGATCACTATCAGCCGTGTTCTCTTCTCTTGAATACGAACCAAAAATCGCCATAGATTTTATTGGATATGCTTGAAATAAATGATTCCGGTGATTACTCAAAGTCGTTTTTATTTCATGTATAGTCTTCATGCAATCAAAGATATAGCTTTTTCGTTGATGTAAGATCCTTGTAATATCTCACAATTATAGTCAGCTGTTTTTTGTTTACTAAAGTTTACCATAATGAGTATCAAAAAAACCTAATTGAATATAAAAGAGGGTACATCTAAATGAAAAGAATCATTATCCCTGCGGTGGCACCCTGGACATATACGTTCACCATTCCGGTCTGAACGCCGGATTCGGCTACGATTGCCTCCACCTGACTGGTGATGTCGAAGAGGCCGTTTTGGGCGGGTGTGGGTATTAGGATGGTTTGTTGCATTCCTGTTTTTTTATTGTTTTAATTGCCCATATTGGCCGTGCTTTCGAACGGCCTGAAACATGGCTATGCAGTTCTCGGGATTTACCCCCGGGTGTAAGGAATTTGAGGAGCTGATGATCAGGCCTCCTCCCTCAGCTCCTGCTTTAATCGTTTGGACGACCGCCTGCTCAACCTGCTGGCCGTTCCCCCTGGGTAGAAGATCCACGCTATCAATATTTCCAATAAGACAAATCTTATCACCGCAGTAAGCTTTTACCTCTCCCATTGCCATGCCAGCCTGGGGCTCCAGCGGATTGAGCCCATCGTAGCCAGATTCAACAAGAATATCCAACAGGGACCAGAGATTGCCATCCGAGTGTCTAACCACTTTCAGCCCTTTCTGATGCGCTTTTTCAACGATCTGCCGGTTGTAGTGATTGATAAACTCTTTAAAATGCTCCACGGATACCATGGGCCCTTTGTCCATCGCTATATCATCTTCAATGACCAGGACATCCAGACCAGCATCTGCCAGAAGCTCCAATTGGGCCAGGCTGAAGTCCAACATCTTCTGTGCAAGCAGGTGGAGAAATTCGGGATCCGCATATACACTGGTCATGTAATTTGTCATACCGATCATGCGCCAGGAACGGACAAATATGCCACGCATAAGCCAGAAGGTCGCTTTTTGGCCTTTGAAGCGTTCCACCTCCAGGTCCAGAAGGCCCAAATCTTCTCTCCTGGGAGCCGGGCAAGAGAATTTCTTTAGCTCAGCCAGGTTTTTTATGGGGTGACCCACAGGTACGGGAATGCCGTGTTCCGACAATTTGTAGACCACTTCGAATCTGTCTTTGACATGAAGATCATCTACCTTTTCTTCATGCCCGATTTCAAAACTTGTTATGCCATCGATATCGAAGTGTTCATGAATCAAAAAGAGCGTATCCAGAAGCTTAAATTTATCCCTGTCATTCATCAGCCTGAAATCCTGGGGTTCCGGAAGGCCTTCAGTGAGATGTTTGCCTATCCCGATGATAGGTGCCTCATTGATTCCGTGAATATACAGTGGAACACAATCCGGCTCTTTCACTTCAAGAGCTGTGAGAATTCTTTCTTTGCCATTCATGGGGTGCATCCTTGGTAATTTATATAAAAAAATTTATGCTATCGATTTTGAGGGCTTCGCTTTAAGACCCTTGGTGATAAATCCTATTCGGGTTTCCATTCCAGTATGGAAACATTTGTCGGGGGCAGATTCTCCGTCTTTTCTCCATCCCCCTGGCCCACTTCCTGCACATAGATGTGGAGGACCTTTGAGCTAAGCCATAGTTCGGTATCGAAACTTGGCTCCCACATTCCCACCGAAAAACTAGTCAGGTCTTTAAATTGCCATTCCAGCGTACTAAGGTCTTCGCAGATAGCCACAGACACAAGGTTTCCACGCTCAATATCCCGAAAAAGCATGTAGGCCTTGTCACTTTCACCGTTTGAGCTGGCAAGAATGCGTGGCCGGCTGATGGGAATTCGCTTGGTGCCACCCCCGCTGAGGGTGAAGGGAGTTTTGCGATGACTGATCTGAGATATTTGCCAGACTGATCCGTTGTGATATATGAGATGGTATTGAGGAATTTTTGTTCCCTCCGGTCTCCAATAAGTTGCAATATATGGCCGGCCCCTTGAGTCTGCGCAAATGCCGGTGGTATTGATCAGCTCGTGTCCCTGAGGGATGCGTGCGGCATACTCCGCACTTTCTGCCGTAATGGGAAGATGGTACTTTTCGCCAGTAGATTTCAGCCAGCTCAGGCCCCCATCCTCCGATTTTGCATAGCCCATGTCATGATTGGTCGCCACATCTCCTGCTTCCCGCCAGACCCAGGAAAGGTGTAAAGTACCAAAGGCATCGGTACACATTTGCCAGTAAGCATTTCGCTCACCTTCACCATTGATGAATGCATCCTGCCTCTGAGTCCATTTCTTCGTTTTCAGGTTATAGTGATTCATCATAAGACTGCCACGACCCGATTCACCGTCACGATACAAAAAAAGAAGATCCCCACTGGGTAAATGGTAGAATTCAGGATAAGTGACCCGTCCCTCCTTCTTTCCGGTCATGGCTAACTTTTCTGTCAGTTCAAGTGAGCCGGGTGCCTTGCTCCGGCAATAGCGAAGCGGATGCCCGTGATGATCCCAGGCCATATGCAGGTAACCCTCACCATCAACCCCAATACTTATCAAATTATGTGCATCCCTGATATTGCCCGTGTACTGCGTCTTATGGATCTTCCAGCTTTCCGATCCCAACTCTCGCCTGGCCAGCACAACATTCCCTTCAGCATCGTAATAAGCAAGGTATTGGATATTCTCGTACGAAACCACAGAGTTATGTCGCAAAATATTCGCGTTCACCGAGTTTCCCGCCCAGGCTTTACCAACCGGAACAAGCCTGGTATCTTCAAAAGACGCAGACAGGCTGACAATCGCAATGAAGGTGAATATTAAGAATCTTTTCATGGTCTTTGAAATATCAAATTTTCATGCTTCGGAATGTTCGAGTGCCGATGGACTCTGGCATCCAACAATGGCAGGTGCTTTGTGAATCAAATCATCCTTATTAATCGCCTCAACCATAAAGAGGGCAAAGTCGATCCGGCGTGTAAGGTCACTCTTCAGGATGGGATCTCCCACATAAGTGCTCCACACCGGTAAACCCTGACTCTCTCCTTCCTCCAGGCTGCTTCCCCGGACTACCGTCCACTGTAAATCGCTTTCAAAGATCCTCCTGCAAGCTTCTACCTGGTCGTCTATTTCGATCATGCGGAATAGCTTTCCGATCCTGCTAAAAAGCTTAAGGCCAGTAAGAAATTTCCTGGAATAAACGTCCTTCCCATCTTTGCTTATATGCCAGCCGCAGGAGAAGATCAATCGTGCTTCAGGCTCTGCAAAGTCTATTACTGCCTGAGCAGTGCCAGAGGAATATTGCTGCACTCCCCAGGGTACCAGCACGGTGAGCACAGCCTTGCACCCCGAAACTGCCTTCTTGATTAACTCCCGGTCATTTGTAGGTCCGGGAAAGATGGATATGCGGTCTTTATATCTATCAAGTTTATCTACGCTTTTGCTCCGGCATACACCCACGACTTCATATCCCTTGTCTAAACAGTGCTGGACCATATATTGCCCAAGCTTTCCTGATGCTCCTACGATACATACTTTCATAAGGCTTCTTCTAACTTTCTTATATACAACACCCTGGCTTCGAACACTGTGGCTCTCACACTAAGGCTTTTCAGCACCTTTGTCAATAAATTGCTGAAGGATAACTCTTGCCTTTTCACTATCTCGCTTCTTTACAGTAATACTTACAGCGCCTGCTCCCCCGGGGGCTGAATGCCAAGGAGCAATTGTTCCAAGTAATTCATCTTTCAGGAATGCGGTGATACCATTGTTTTCTAACTCATTCTTTGCCAGCTCGGCTTCGAATATATTGCTGGAGAATACTTCTACTAAATCATCTGGACCTGGCATACTAATAGTTATTTGAATGGTGATATGGATAACCTCTCATCCTTTCTGGTGATCAGAGGCAGAATTCTACTTGCCGTAAGCCATGCTATTCCAAATGCAATTAATGCCACAGCTTCACAATAATATGTAAGTCGGCTAATTCTTATACTGATTGCTTCGTCCAAAACAATATCTAGCCCGATTACTGCAATTGAAACAAAAATTGTGATTCCGCAAAATGCGTAAATGAAAGCTCGAAACATAGCCTGCCTGTGACCTTTGCCACGGGCGCGCTTAAAAAATGAAAAGCAAAAAGCCACAAGTATCAAAAACATAACAGCGGCGGCGATGTAATGAACGTGAGGAACGATCTCGGGATGTCCGCCACAACTGCAGGGAAACAAGGCCACCCCCAGGGCAGATACAGCAGCAATCTTGCTTATGACCAACTCGAATACCGATCTTCCATGATATGCTATTAGAAATGCGGATATGGCAAAGAGAAAACCAACAAAAATACTACTCGACCACCCTTCCTCATGGTAAGAAGCACTGATTGATTCGAGAGGGATTTCAGAGAAAACACTTGTTAGTGTGGCCAGAGAAATAGCAATTACACCAATGATAAGTTTAATGGTGTGATGGTCTATTTCGACACGTGTGGGTTTAAGTGTCATCGTGATGTGTTTTAAGAGTGGGACCAGGTAAATCGGGTATTTGCATCCGGTTTAGTGATACATAGCTTAGAATGTACCAATCTTATATTTGATTAGGGTATTAATGTCAGCTAGCTGAGCTTTCTCTTTTACCTCAACAACAAGGGGTTTCAGCCTCCCTATAGGTTTATGATTTAAATAAAACTCCTTAATCGAATCATTAATCGGCAATCCGGGTATCTCCCCTCCGCTCTTGTCCGTGAAATAAAATGCAAGCTTAAAACAGTCAGACCAAACAGATAACCAGACTACTGTTTTCTTTTTGAGGGTAATCTTGCATAACCATGCTTTACCATCCTTATAAAAGCGCCAATTAGGGATCAATTTTAGCTCATCCGACTGCACGGCACCAATAAACTCATCGAAAACCGGGTATATATTACCAAGCTCCATTTCCAATACTTCTTCTGTTGGAATGACCTCCTGATCTGTTAATAGCAGATTATTCATAATTTATGACCTAAGAGTTGAACGGAGCCACTGCAATTGCGTCTCCACTTCAAGGAGTATGTTTGATGGATCTTCCTCTCCCTCATTTAAACCAAGTGCATGAACAAATTTGTTATGCAGCTCTTTTTGAGGAATGAAATCCAGCAATACTGCACCTCCCTCCGAGCGATGCGGGGTACTGTCGGCTCGTGACAGATACATTAGGGCATGGTCTGCCGTGGTATACTCATTTAGATTGTGTGCTTTTTTCATACGATCTGCATAAGGACTTAGCGTCTTCCCTCTATTCTACAATTCTGGCTTTACTGAGCAAAGCCTCATCCGGTACGAAGCCGATTTTTTCTGCAAGGTTGGAATTTATCCAGACCCTGGTCATCTGATTTTTTGAAATGGGTATGCTTGTGGGGTCTGTACCCTGCAGAATTTTTTTGGCCGATTCTGCCGCCCGGATTCCCTGCTCTTTCGATACTTGTGTTAATCCAAATACTGCATACGGCATCATAAAGTCTTCGCAGGTAAACAAAGGCACATTTATGTGCTGATCAATAACTCGTAAAGCCTCCTCATGATCCCAGTCTTTTATGGCACCTCTGGTTTGCAAGTATATGACATCGAAGCTATCATTCCCATACATAAAAGCAGCCTTCCAGGCTTCAAAATCATCCACCAGCTTTTGTGTGACTGATATGCCTATATGGCTTAAAAGACTATCCAATAGAGGTCTGGTCTTCCTCGATGTAGTGGTATTCTCATTTAGTACCAACAATTTCCTCATACCGGGGTAATAGGACTTCAAAGTAAGAACAGACTCCGATACCGGAAGTAATTCAATAATCCCGGTAATATTGCACTTTGTCAGGTCATATTGCTCTGCAGTCCAGTTTACTCCACAAAAAACAATGGGTAATGGATGATCCTGAAAGTAGGGCTCTACCAGGTACTTTACTGCATTATCATCGGATACGATCAAAAGATCAGGATCCTCAGTTTTAATTGAATCACGGATTTCAGCTGCCCGGTTTTTAATATACTCATCGGAAGGATTTCGCTTGGTATCCATAAAATGAGCTACAATCTCAAAACTGTCAGCAGGTAGGGTTTCATATACTCCTTCGGTAATTTGATCGCTGGGAGGAAATCCTCTATGGTAAGAATTAACATAGACAACTTTCTTCTTTTCAGAAACCTGCTGCCCGCAAGAAAGCAAGCCCATGGAAAGGAGGGCAAGCAAAGTTACATGGTAATACCTGCCCGCTTTTACTCCCATTCAGGAAATTGAGTAATATTTAAATCCAGTTTGGCAATGGTCTGCATATCCTTTGGGGAAAGCTCAAAGTCGAATATATCCAGGTTCTCTTTCATATGTGCTTTTTGGGAACTCCTGGGGATAGCCACAATTCCTCTCTGGTAGTGCCACCTTAGGCATACCTGTGCAATGCTCTTATCATACTGTTGTCCAATGCCAGCCAGGATTTCATTGCTGAAAATTCCATTGCGCCCGGCAGCAAAGGGAGACCAGGCTTCCATCTGCAGCTCATGTTTCTTTAGATTTTCAAGAGCTTCTTGCTGTTGAAAGAAGACATGGGTTTCAATTTGATTGACGGTGGGCTTGATTCTGGCATAGGTCAGCAGTTCGCTCAGTTGATCAGCTTCAAAATTACTCAGACCAATGGCTCTGATTTTGCCTTCCTTGTAAAGATCTTCCATGGCCTTCCAGGTACCTTTTACATCACCCCGAGGTCTGTGAATGAGGTACAGATCCAGATAATCAGTCCCCAGTTTTTTCAAGGAGGTTTCAAAGGCCTTTTTTGTTGTGTCGTATCCTGAATCGTCCACCCAAAGCTTTGATGTGAGAAATAGTTCTTTTCTGTCGATCTTGCTTTTCTTTATCCCTTCTCCTACAAATTCTTCGTTTCCATAAATGGTGGCGGTATCGATAAGACGAAACCCCACCGAAATTGCTTCAGATACACTACGCACACAGATCTCATCTTTCAGGGAATGTGTTCCAAAACCAATCATTGGCATAGCTATGCCATTGTTAAGTGTAACGTAGGGAATTGAGTTAGCTCCCGGTAAGCTTTTAAAAGCGCCGTATACTTTAGACCCGCTTAAAGGGAATAGTATGGCAGAAGCGGCAAAGGTGGATCCCATCTGCAAGAATTTCCTACGCTTCAGTTGATTAGATCGGTTTATTTTTTTCATTTTGCCTCATAATTAGTATATCGTGTACAATATCGTATCCTCTGTGCTGGATTTTTAGTCCACCATATAAAAATAGCATAACTTCTTTATCAACATACCCTTAAAATATTAAAAATTGATACTTGCCTGCACTATTATAGCTCGACTAATCCGTTTAGAAATAATTCAATATCATTCAGGTAATCATCAATTAAATTTTCACCTGTATAGGTAAGCAATTGAATTGTCCCATTAGAATTTGAAAAATAATATCCATAATAGGTGAATCTCACGCCCTGTATTGTTCCTGACATTTGCATCATAAGGACTTGTTTACCATTGACCTTTCTATACTCTTCTTTTACAACCTTAATATCAGGTGCTACACTTTTTGCATTCTCAACTGCAATCTCTTTTAAAGTCTCTATGGGTATCTGCATTTTTTCAGAAATCAACAATGCATACAATTCATCTCCCTTCTTCTCAAATTGGTATTCATATGCATCGTTTTCCGTTCCCTTAACAAAACCCCATGCTTTAGGATCAATCCAAATCCCAACATTCAGATTTTTACTCTTAACTAAAAAGGTGGATTTTATACCTTTTGAAAATTCCATATCATTTACTGAAATTTCCGAAGCCTCCATATGGCTATCCTTCAGGTATTTCCATGTGCCATTCTCATATAAAACCACTTCATCACCAGTTTCAGTTACTGCATTAATCTGGGCATTTATCAATTGCGCAGACATTAATACAAATCCTAT
>JAHEGY010000129.1:9747-13005 GCA_024644875.1 Cyclobacteriaceae bacterium | reverse complement strand
GCCATTGACCAACTTCTTCAAGTATTTCGACAGACCTTTCCGGTATTAAACCTTCGGATGTAGGACCAACATTGAGCAGGTAATTGCCTCCTTTGGAGACAATATCACAAATATTGTAAATAACCTCCATGGTATTTTTCCAGTTATTGTCATTTTTATTGTAACCCCAGTGATTATTCAAGGTCATACATACTTCAAAAGCTGTTTTTTGTACTCCGCCAGGGATTTCCTGCTCAGGCGTCCCATAATCTGCGCCTATACCGCCAAGCCTGTTGTTGATCAGGCAAGCAGGCTGCCATTTATATATTGAATCTACCAACTGTTCCGCCATCGCTAGGTTCTCTGTCTCACCGGCATCAAATGCGGAGCCATACCAGTCAAACCAGAGAATTCCGATAGGGCCGTAATTAGTAAGGATCTCTTTTATCTGTCCCTGGAGATATGCGAAGTATTTTTTGTAGTCCGGTACATTTTGTTCAGGGAAACCTACAAATCCATCAGGTTGGGCTTTGGAAAAGTACGTATACTCGACAGGGTAGTTTGGATGGTGCCAGTCCTTGACCGAATAGTAAAAGCATAATTTGATACCTTGTTTTTCACATTCAGCAGCCAGTGCTTTCATTGGATCCTTACCATATGGTGTAGCATCGACAATATCGTAATCGGTAAGTTCAGAGTCGTACATACAAAAACCCTCATGGTGTTTGGTAGTGATCACAATGTATTGCATGCCGGCATTTTTAGCCATCGATACCCATTCCTCGGCATTAAATTTTACAGGGTTAAACTGATCTGTGAATTTTTCATATTCCACACCGGGTATATTCGCGTTGTACTGGATCCATTCACCATAGCCAGTTTCACCTTCCCATTCACCTGCAGGAACAGCATATAGGCCCCAGTGAATAAATAATCCGAACTTGGCTTTATGGAACCATGCGAGCCTGTCTTCCGGTTCGCTGACTGTCTCCGTTATGGCATTGTTTTCAGATGGAGAGGGATTGCATGCGAATAAACCTGATATAAAGATCAAGGAGATTATCAAATAGTATAAAAAGTATTTTTTGATTACCATAATTATAGATTTTAGTGTTCAAATTGATCTCTTGTGAAGGAGTTCCAGATATCTAAAAATATTAAATTCCTGGCTCCGTTATTTTCTGTCATGATTGATCTCTTTAAAAAAATGCTCATCAATCTTAAAAACAAATGTATTTTAATCTTACATCCTTAGAATGATAATATACAAATGTTATTGATACAGTCCAGTCTATTAGGTTATTTTTTCAACCAAAATCATTGAGGTCATCAATGAGGATAAGGAGTACATTGGGTTGGCTGCTTTGGTAACGGCCTCCCTGATTGTTTGTTTATCCTGATTATTACCGTATTACCCGTCCCGAAGTGCTGCCACCCATCAGGGCTTCTGCTTCTGAGCGACTTACATAGTTAAAGTCACCGTTGATTGAATGGCACAAACAGGAGGAAGCCGTCGCAAAGCGGAGGGCATCCTCAGGACTTGCCAGTTCCGGAGTATTCAGTGCAAAGATCAAAGCGGCACCGAAGGCATCGCCACCACCGACCCTGTCGACTATAGACCTGATCTCATAAGGAGTATATTTCTCATCCTGCACCGGCGCAAAATATGTATTCTCAGTATCTGCATCATACATCATGGCTCCCCAGTTATTATGACTGGCTGAAATGCTTTCACGCAATGTGATCGTGACTTTTTTCACATTGGCAAACTGATTTACTATTTCCTTTGCAACCTCGGTATACTTAGAGGCATCCAGATGCCCAGCTTCCACATCCGTATTTTCAGCAGAGATACCCAATACATCATGAGCATCCTCCTCGTTGGCGATCACCACATCGACGTATGGCAGAATCTGGCGCATTATCCTGCCGGCGAGCTGTGATGGTACCACATCCGGCTTCCATCGCCACAGCTTTTTTCTGAAATTAAGGTCGCATGA
This sequence comes from Cyclobacteriaceae bacterium, assembly GCA_024644875.1. Classification (GTDB taxonomy): domain Bacteria; phylum Bacteroidota; class Bacteroidia; order Cytophagales; family Cyclobacteriaceae; genus JAGTVG01. The sequence continues at coordinate 11,026 of JAHEGY010000129.1, read as the reverse complement.
AACAGTCAGCCCTGCAGTTTTGGCTTCCTTCACAGCTGTTTCTGCCGCTTCTGCTGCTGTTTCGGAAAGGGCAGGGGTTATTCCAGTCGTATGCAACCAATCCGCATCTTTGAATAAATGTTGCCAGTTGTAAGAACCGGCAGGAGCCATGGATACTGACGAATGGTCACGGTCATATATAACCCGGCTGGGTCGTTGATTCGCCCCGCGCTCAACAAAATATAGGCCTAACCGTCCATAATCGGCAAGATTGATCCCCGAGACATCAATTTTTAACCCCCTGAGTGTAGTTATACATGCTTCTGAAATTGCGTTTTTTGGTAAGGTTGTAACAAACCTGGCTTTTCCTCCAAGCATGGCAATCGAGGCTGCAACATTTGCTTCGGCGCCGGCAAATGTCAGGTTCATATTTCCAGGCATGCTTTGACTGAACCGTTCAAAATTGTCAGGACAAAGACGTCCCATTACTTCACCAAAGGTTACTATCGTTTTCATATTAATTTTTCCTTTTATTTTCTATTAATGCTCTGATTTCTTTTGCGTTATGGGTTATGCCATCCCAATCCTCGGCCATGATCATTGACCGTTTTGCAATCCATGATCCGCCAATAGCTGTAATGATCGGGGAATCCAGGTAACTTTCAGCATTGGTAAGAGACAAGCCACCCAAGGGAATGAATTTCATGTCCAGGTATTGATATGGTCCGGCGATGTTCGATAGATATCTTAATCCGCCGGCTGTTTCAGCAGGAAAGTATTTACAAACACGGCATCCCTGCTCTATGGCCATTTCTATATCCGTTGGCGTACATATACCTGGAGCAAATGAAAGTCCGTGGTCGATGGCCGCGGATATTATTTTAGGATTACACCCCGGGGCTACTGCAAAATCAGCCCCAATCGTTGCGATGGCTTTTATCTGGTCAATAGTTAGAACTGTACCGAACCCAAGTATTATTTCCGGTACTTCCTGCTTGATGGCACGGGCTGCATCCATTGCCGCATCCGTACGTAAGGTCAGTTCGATGGCGTCAACACCTCCTGCCAGGAGGGCCTCGGCCAGGGGGATGGCATGTTTCAATTTATCGATTACCAAAACGGCTATCACGCCGGTCTTTTCAATTTTCTCTATAATCTCAGGCGACATGGCCTTTTGTTCTTCAGGTTGCATATTTTAATATTTGATCGTATTTATTATTAACTTCATTAAAAATATCTTTCAGGGATATGCCTGTAAACCTGATCCGGTTTTTTCCTCATCTTTAAAAAGCATACAGCA
>JAHEGY010000129.1:0-9647 GCA_024644875.1 Cyclobacteriaceae bacterium | reverse complement strand
TCGTTAACAATTATTATTCTACCCTCTTCAACACCCAGACTCTCCATAGAAAGCCTCGCTGTAATATCCCCGGGGATACTCAACATGAGCTCATTTTCTTTACCGATCTCATCCCATTCGATCTCAAGTAGACCTTCCGGCGTAGGAATAATTCCTTCAATGTTTTTCAGTCCTGATCTCCGGTAACAGATCGACATTTCTTTCATACCCGGCCGGGTAGGGAAAACCCCTAAGAGGTATTCTGCAAACAGGGCAGGGGGGAAGACACTTTCGGTTTGTGCATCACTTCGTGTCCTTCCTTTCTGTAGTTCACCGGACCGGCCTGTACCATCCAACCACCACTCTTCCCAAAGCGTACCATTATAAGGGAATCTGAGCATTTTGTCAAATCGATTCCTGAACAATTGCATGGATTCTTCAATATAACCATAATCACAAAGTCCTTTATGCAGGAAATATGACATTGCGGGAGTAACCATAATAATTCCCGAAGCTCTTCTTACGTAATTGTGCTTATCATTTGCCAGTAATTGTCCGGTTATTCTACCGGCCTGATATGTGTTAGCGACTCGCATGGCAAGGGCCATCGCGTTGGAGTGTTCGCTGAACATATCTGACCGTTTGCCGTCTATCAGAGCATCGGCAAAAAGTCCTTTTTCATCATCCCATAAATAAGTTCGAAGGGATTGCCGGAGCTGTTCAGACCTTGATTGAAATAAGGAGCTGTCAGGATCATTAAACCAGGATAATAATCCGGCAAAATCTTCCAAGGCCCCCAGGTAATGTCCATTCAGGGTAAAATTAGCTCCTCTTCTATCAATCAATGCATGGTCCAGCCAGTAGGGATAAGGTGGATCATCGATCATGCCTGAGGAATTGGTATAACTGTTCAGAAGATCCATCAGTTTCCGGGCCGCGGGCAGTAATTCCCGGACTGTTTTATAATCGCCAGAATACAGCAAGTAATTATGTAAACTGCGGATCCAGAGGCAATTAGAATCCATGATTACCATGTAATCATCACTGGCAGCAGGAGCATAGGCAGGCATCATTCCGTTGGCTTCCTGCTCCTGGGCAACCTGCAAGAGATACCGTCTCTGCAATGCCATGTCCCCAAACAACCAGTAGTTCCCCATGGCAGCATAATACCCTGTCTGTGCGTATTGCCTTCGTTCCCTGTAATTGTCGGTATATCCATCTGTCGTGCAAACCTCTATGGTCAGAGCTGAAGCCTCCATATACTGTTGAACCCAGGGAGCATCATCAGACCGGATGACCCCATTTTTCTTAAACGGGTATTCTAGAGATCTTATCCCGATAGAAGAGAGTTGTACCATTTCCTGATGATTCTCTATAAAAAGTCCCAGGTATCGGGCCGGCTTAAGATAGGTCGCTTCCCAGTTGTCTGATTCTCCTGAAAGGATAATTTTATCTACAAAATCTGATTCCAGCAAGGTGTTGCCAAAAGTATTGTTCAACAAATAGGGAGCACTCTGGATACTAACCCTCGTTCCGGTAGCCCCTTCTATGTTTAGCCTGGGCATACCATTTATTGTTTTACCCATATCAAAAAGCAAAAACCAGATCTTTTTCTCATCCCCTGTTGGCGGCAAACTGAAAGTTCCATTTTTATCAGAAAAATCAGCCCATCGATTTGAAATCCGGGGATCAATAGTGCCAGTTAATTCGATAGATGGTAAGGTAGAAGTGTCAATGGTGACAGCTTCAACAAGATTTCCCGCTTTAACATCCTTTTCAACCAGGTACGGGATATCCCGTGGAACGAGCATGGTCCATGGAGGCGTCAATGCGCTGGGCATTGCATTTTGTTGTACCCCCGGCCAACCGGTATTACGCATAAGAATGTTTGCTTCCTGCCAGGTTGAGTCGTCAAAAGTGATCTGGTTCCATCCCTTTTGGATCTTATTCAGGTCAACCCTGTCAGTAACCAATTGCTGAAAGCGATTTATGAAGGGTGCCTGATCGTCCCAGCCGGTATCCGGGGTGACCTTCCATCCGGCCCCTGTTATAATCTTGATTGGTTGATCTTTTAGCGGAATATCCAGCTGTGCAAGTAGCCCGGCTCTTCCCTTGAAATGATAGGAATATTTTCCCTGTTGATGATGCACCCTGACAGCGATTGTATTCAAACCCTCCCGTAGGATCCCTGATATTTCCAGGATATTATAGGATTGGTGATGGGAGGCACTCCGGGCTGGTCCCCTGCAGATGTAAGAGCCATTTACATAAAGTTGGTACTGGGAAGAGGCAGTGATCCGTAGCATAGCTTCTGAAGGAGCATTTTCAAGTTCAAAAGTCCGTCTTGCAAGCATTACCTGGGAAGCGCTGGCTTCTTCCAGCCATATCCAGTTGGCTTCCCAAAAAAAGTCGCTCTTTTCAGACTCGCATGGGTTCAGCCAGATGCCTTTTACCCCCGGGCGGATATCCATATCTGTGGCAAATGCTGAAACGCAATGGAAGGTGATGAAGATAATATATGGGAAAAGCTTTTTCAGATTCATATTATTTTGGTTCATTGCCTGATGCGAAATCAATCAGATTTATAAGGATCTTATCTGCGACAGGATCTTTGCCAAGGTTATTCGTAAGCCTCAGCTGTGAAATGATGCATCTGCCTTTTCCGATGGACAGAATGGGGAGGTCTGACCCCCACCAGGAAGCACCTGGTCCCGAGTAATGCAATTTATGATTCCTGGAGAACCAGTCGAAGCCTATCGATGCGACTATATTTTCAACTGCTTTAACATCCTTGCCACTTATATTGCGCAATGTCATAGTGGGCCATACGTTCTCATAAACATCCCGCATCATAGTGTTTGAAGGCAATCCCTCAAAGACAGGGTGTTCTTTTACAAGATGTGGAATACAGGTCCAAAGACCCCTGGCAGGATGTATATCAGCCTCTAGTGGAAATATTGAGGTGTCCGATGTCATTATATTATCAAATCCATCGATAAACAAAACAGTTCCTCCACTATTTACAAATTCGAAAATTGCTTCATAATTTTCGGCTATTTCCTTCTCAACATCTTCCCCTTTCCCTTCGATATTTGACCGGGTTACAAGGACAGGCGTATTGATGCCGGTTCTTTTTGAAAATCTCACTACTTTAACACCCCGGGATTTGAGGAAGGAAGCGAGAGACCCTTCCCTGTCAGGCATGGATACCTTACTTTTAGGTGTTTTAAGATCTTCTTCAGGAAATACCCGCAATCCTGTTGAGTTTTCGGTGATCAGGTTGTCGTCCTGGTCATTTAACTTAACCTCCACCGTATAATCGCCATCCCAACGTTCTGTATTTACTTTTTCGGTCAATACCCTGGAAACACCTGATGCCCATTTAAAGTCCTTTTTTTTGCTTAAAACTACTTCCCCTGTTTGGGATAACACGTTAAGCGTGACGCTGGTCAATACAGGCTCAAGTTCATTGATCCCGGTAACTTCGATAGTTGTACCTTTAGGAGCATATATATTCCGTGGTTTGACCCGAATACTTATTATACGTGGCTGATTCGCCGCCTTAGTCCCTTCATAAGCATAGGATTTTGGATTTCTCCAGAGGTCCAGCAGCCCGGCGCCCAGTATCCAGTCTCCTGCGACCAGTGCGTGGATGCAGTAGCCATCTACTTTCGGATTGGAACGCACAGCTTCTATCATCCTTTTATTTGCTGCCCCATGGATATTTTGTTGGTCAAGATAGAACTGTTTCATGTCGGGATACATATCCCCAAATCCACTTTCATTTAACACAGCTTCCTGTTCTGCTGCCAGCCGCTTATGATACCTGTAAGCTGGAGTTATGGGGTTGCCCTGGCTTTCAAACAATTGGTTATTCCTGACCAGTTCAGGCAGACTGCCATAACCCAGTTCTGATACAAATGACATGAGTCCGGGAACGACATTTCTTCCGGGTGTATTACCAGAAAGGCCTGCTGCTTTTTTCTCTGCATCCGCCATCCCTATGGAGAGAAAACCATCGAAAGTCCGTTCATTGATAAAGGGACCGGGATAGGTATGAATATCGTTGAATTTTGTGGGTTCGAAATCATAGGGCAGATACATGTTGGCCCCATATGCCCATCCGCCAGACTCATCCAGAATCAACCTTGTTGGATCGAGTTGCCGGGTGATCATGGCCATCGGGCGCATCAGTTGCTTCAGGACTGGCCTGTGCAATTCGTTAAAGAGTTCCCACTGAACCACGCATGCCCTGTTCCTATCCCGTAGCACGGCCTGTGTTATTTCATTTTTTACCCTTGAAGGCAGATAGGGTGTGGAAAGCGGCAGCTGCATGCATTCGAGTGCAGGGCTTCCCACCACCAGAACACCCATCTCATCCGCCAGGTCCAACCACATGGGTGCCGGAGGGCGGCGCCAGGGACGGATCATATTAAATCCGGCTTCCTTGGCGAGCCGTATTTCTTTTCTGGCCATTTCTTCATTGTCAGGATAAGCGATACCATTTGGATAAAGCCCTTCGAAAAAGGTTGCCTTGATGTAAATTCGTTTCCCATTCAGGTAAAAGTCCTTGTTTCTGATGGTCAGTTCCCGCATTCCAAAATTATTCTGCCATGTATCAGACACCAGCCCATCTGCCACCACACGTACCGAAGCCCGGTACAGTTGGGGATTGTCAGGAGACCAATAATCCACATCCGGCAAATGCAGTTCCTTTACTTTTTTGTTTAAGCCAGGATGCAATCTCCATTTTTCTGTTATTCCAGCTATCCGTTTTTCCTCCGGGCCAACTTCGTATACCTCCATTTCCACTTCTGCTTCAATCCCTTGTATGGCAGTATGGTCAACTTCAACATGAAAAGTCACTGTATTATTGCTGATCTTAGGTTCAAGGAATACCTCATCAATATATACATTATCTGTGGCTACCAGGTTTACCGACTGCCAGATGCCGCCTGTAATTCCCCCCCGCCATTGAGGTGTCTCCATTTTCCCGACGCCATCGATCTCCTTGTCCGATAATATGATGGGACCAACAACACGCAGGGTAAGTATATTCTGTTCTCCCGGCCGGATCATTTCATCCACCCGGAATTCAAAAGGCGTAAACCCTCCCTCGTGATATCCAACCACTTCATCATTTAGCCACACTTCAGCCAGGTAATTAACGGCCCCAAATTGCAGCCGGATTACCATTCCTTCCCAGTTAGCCGGCAGATCAAAAACTTTTCGATAAAACGCTACACCTTCATAATCCTTTTTGTAAGTTTCCCAGGCTCCCGGAACCTGAACCGTTTGTCGTCCACCTTGAGCTTCGAAAACATCCGACCTCATCCAACCTGATGCATTGCCTTCATTGTTATCATCAAATATGATCTCCCATTTCCCATCCAAAGATATGGTGTTCTCTGGTTGGGCAAGTAGATCGTTTGTTAAAAACAGGAGTAGTAATAAAAAGTATGGAATTTTATTCATTTATTTTTGATCTATGGTTCAGGCAAATGTGTTATTTTTAAATTATTCAATTCAGTACATATCTTGATGAAATGGCTAAAGAACCTGCCGGAATCTGTCTTTTAAAGATAATAATCATATGTAGCATGTATAAATTGCAGATTATACCTGTTTTCTTTATCGTCATTCTTCCAATAAAATTGTTCAGATTACATAATATGATTAACCAACGCGAAATTTTTCAAGTGCCTTCTCATTCATCTCAACTCCGAGGCCCGGCATTTCGGGGATCCTGAGCATCCCATTTTCAGGTACAATTGGAGGGCCAGTCAAAACATCCCGAAGGTCATTTTCAGTCTGGTCCAGTTCCATCCATGGTAGAGGCTGGTACATCCTTCCCGGGCTGGGATCCAGGTTAGCGATCAAGTGCATGGCCGCATATAGAGCAATACCCGTACCCCAACTGTGCGGGATCACTTCAACACCAAAAGTATTGGCCATAGCCGCTATCTTCTTCACCTCAGTAATTCCACCTGCTGCACAAATATCAGGCTGAGCTATGTCGACTGAATGATGTTGAAAGAGCTGTAAAAATCCATGCCGCAGATATTCGCATTCCCCGCCAGCAATCGGTATATCTGTTTTATCCCTCAACTGTGAGTAATTGTCATACAATTCGGGAGAAACCGGCTCCTCGAACCAGGCAATGTTCAGATCTTTTAGTGCGACACATAATTGCACCGCTTCTTTCAAAGTATATGCATGGTTGGAATCGATCATAAGATCCACTTCATCACCAATGGCTTTTCTAATAGCAGTAACATATTCGGTATCTTTTTTTATTCCCAGGCCAACTTTCATCTTGATCCCAAGATATCCTTCTTCTTTGTATTTCAATGCCTCTTCCACCAAATCAGACTTCAAGTTACGATTTTGTGAAAAATATAACCCAGTGGCATAAGGCTTTATTTTTTCATTCTTTTTACCTCCCAGCAATTGATAAACTGGTCTTTCCATAATCTTCCCTTTGATATCCCAGAGCGCGACATCTATAGCACTCAGCGCCGAAAGAAAGACCCCTCTCCTGGCATAATCCAGCGATCTCAAATACATATTCTGCCATACTACTTCATTATCCAGGGCATCCATACCTGTTATAAATGGCGTAAAGAATTCAATACCTGCTTTTACCATGCCAGCCGGGCCGTACCCTTCGCCCCATCCAAAGATGCCATCTTCTGTGGTAATCTTGACGAGACAAATGGTTCTTGTCTGATACTCCCACTGTGAAAAGTGAAAAGGTTTCTCTAAGTGCTGATTTACGATTACGGGTTCTATTTTTATGATCTTCATTATCTTAGATTAAAAACTTTATGCTTTTATAGATTAAAAAACCGTCGGTTCTATGATTCAGATTGCAATTTATCCCATCCCGGCACAATACCCGAGGTTCTGATCCGGAACTTCTGACAACCGGCCGCATTTATTTAATCTCTTCCTGTTCTACTCCATTTGCAGGGCACTTAATATCAACACGCCTGTAAATACTGAATCAATCAGCGATCGGTTAAGATACCTTATGAAATGCCCAGAGTGCTACATAATTTCATTCTGATTTCCGGTATGGAAATATTGTTTACAGTTTCATAAAGGACGTAAGTTAATTTGGTAAAAGCGTAAAGGTTTTTATCTAATTTTAAATGTATTTTACCCTAATTATAAGACCCATGATATATATTTCGATAATTTTTGTACATTTATACTGGAGGTTAACCTATTGAACCTTACCTGATCATTTAAGATATAATTGATCGTTACCAGATGAAATTACTTTACAAAAAAGAAGATATAGAGCCGGTTAACTCTTTTTATGTGAAAAGGGTGAAAGAACCGGTCCTTGATATTAATTGGCACTTTCATGAGGAATATGAGATAATTTATATCATAAAGGGGAGTGGCGTACGGTTGGTGGGGGATAATATATCCAACTTCCAGTCAGGCGAACTGGTACTGGTCGGGCCTAATATGCCGCATTTATGGCGGACAACTAAAGATATATCATCGGTTGATCGAATTATTATAAAATTTGGAGAATCACCAAACGGCATTGATCTTTTTGACCTGCCTGAATTTTCGAATATTCAAGCACTACTTAAGAATTCTAATACAGGCATTTCATTCCAGCCAGATGTTATTCAGAAGGTTCATGATCATTTTCTGGAGATTGCCGATGCAGCCGGGCCTCAAAAATGGATACATCTTCTGCAAATTCTGACTATTTTATCGAATAATATGGATTATGAAAGATTATCAAGCCCCTATTTGAGCGTTTCAACTCAGAATATGGGAGAAGTCCGGTTATCGACGGTAATATCCTATATTTCAGAGAACTTTGATAAGGAGATCCCTTTGGATGAAATAGCAGATATTGCCTCTATGACTGTACAATCTTTTTGCAGGTACTTTAAAAAGAGGACGAACAAAACATTTATTCAGTTTCTGAATGAATACAGGATCGGAAAAGCTTGTGTATTACTGATAGAAAACAAAATTCCCATTGGCCAGATCTGGAGCGAATTAGGATTTAATTCATCAACAAATTTTAACAGGGTTTTTAAAAGGTTATATGGATGTACTCCACTGGATTTCAGAAAAAAATATTTTAAAGGTGAGGAAAATGTTATTTTAGCTCACCTGGAATGATCATAGGATTGAATACAGGAAATTCATGTCTCATTCCTATGTATATATTGATCAGAATCTATACTTGTTAGTTTTTATATGCTAATTCAGCTGATAATTATCCTGGTAATACTAATTATTCTCATCGTCTCTATATCCAGGTGGGGATTACATCCGTTTATTGCCCTGATATTAGCTGCAATAAGTCTGGGATTGCTGGTAGGCATGGACGGGAAGACTACCGTTGATGTATTGCTCAATGGATTTGGATCAACACTAAAATGGATAGCCATTGTAGTCATTCTGGGGGCTTTCATTGGCGAAGTATTAAATGCTACTGGTGGGGCGATCCGTATTTCTGACGGTGTACTAAAGATTACCGGCCAGAAAAAACTACCCTGGGCGATGGGTATCACCGGTTATATAGTTTCTATCCCGGTATTTGTCGATGTAGCATATATTCTTTTTCAACCGGTTACTGAGGCGCTGGCAAAGCGGAGTAAGACACCTGTTCTTGTTGTGGGACTGGCGTTAACGGCAGGACTGACCGTTTCTCATACATTAATGCCACCGACACCCGGGCCATTGGCTGTTGCTTCTTTACTCGATGCAAACATAGGGAGACTGATCCTTATAAATGCCTTTGTCGCTGTTTTTGCTGTAACGGGGGGAGTAATATGGGCTAAAACATATTGTAAAAAATATTCCCTGCCCCTGGATCTTGAGCCGGTCGAAGAGGAAAGTGATTCAAAGGAAGGATTAGCACACATTGAAAGTAAAAAAGGATCACCGATCCTGGACCTTATGCCCATAATTATTCCTATCATACTAATGGGGGCAGGTGCATTTATGGAAGCGGATCAAGGTACTACGGGGCGATTATTGGAGTTTATCAGTACCCCTATGATAGCCGTATTGATAGGTGCAGGTATTGCAGCGCTTCAATATGTACTGGTTACCAGGAGATCGAACTTCAGTAAGCTGGTTGAATCTGCTATAATCAAATCGGCCCTGGTCATTATGATAACCGGGGCAGGTGGGGCATTCGGGTTTGTAATACGAGAATCTGGTGTTCAGGATTCCATTGGAATCTACTTCTCCTCGATCCCATATTTAGGCCTCTTATTACCATTTTTACTGGCAGCAGTTCTGACCAGTGCCACCGGATCTATAACCGTCTCTCTTATCGGTGCTGCTTCGATTCTCGGGCCGATGATGGGGAGTATGCCTTATTCACCGGAGGTTATAGCCGCACTAACCGGATGCGGTGCTTTCTGTGTATTTCATGCCAATTCCAGTTTTTTCTGGTTGCTCAACAGGTTGCATAATGTTCCTGTAAATATCCTTTATAAGACGTATACCGTTCAGTCTTTAATAATGGGACTGTCAGGACTTGTCGGCATTGGGTTGTTGTTACTTTTTGGAGTCAGATAGTGCGTGCGGTATGAAAATTGTCATTACTATGGCTTCCTTTTAATACTATGGCTCCCTGTTAATAATGTCCATCATCTCCTGGTTCATTTTCTTTTTAA
>JAHEGY010000002.1:96169-100550 GCA_024644875.1 Cyclobacteriaceae bacterium | reverse complement strand
CATCATATAAAAATCTTTACCCTCCTCATAATTGTTTTTTATCAGAAATTCGTGAATCTGTTGCCGCCCTTTTCTGTCACTAACGTAAGATAATAGGAATATGCCTACAGGAATATCTTCATAAAAAAATACAGGTTTGCCTTCTATATTGTGGTCTTTCTTTCTTATAACATCAACATACCCAACTATGTCGAGATTGTAATCTTCCAGATATTTTGATTTTTCGATCACAGATTTGCCTGTGCCCCAGATAAGTATTGGGCGTGGACTGAATTCAAATGTTTTCTGAAACCATTTGAAAAAATACTTGGTTTTGATCTCAAAAAATGCTTCAGAATCATAGTTTGTGTGATTTCGTGAAAGCCTGTTTTCATCATCATACCAATCCAGGATAACTTCATCAACTTTTGAAAAATGGACACCCTGATCCATAAATCTTAGCCAAAGTTCATAATCTTCAGGAAAGCCACCCACTTTGTACAATCCATATTCATCAAATAGTTCCCTTCGGATCATGACACTTGGATGGCATACAGGTGATTCGACAAATCTGTTAAAATAAATCTGATCAGTCGTTTTCAAAGAATTTATCCAGTCGACATAAAGTGCATATCCCAGGTTTTTATTTCTTTCACCTACATATCTAACAGTTCCGGATACTACACCAATCTTACTATTTTCTTTTAAATATTGATGTTGTAATTCCAATCTTTCCGGGTAAGCGTAATCATCTGCATCCATCCTTGCTATGTATCGTCCACGGGATATATTAATTCCCTGATTAAGTGAAAACACAATTCCACTTGTGGCCAGATCAATGGTTTTTATCCTGGGATCATTATACTCTGATAAAATATCAGTGGGATGATCATCAGATCCATCGTTTATCAAAATGAGTTCAAAATTTTTGAAAGTCTGGCTGAGGATGCTGTCAACAGCTCTTCGTATTGTATTTGATGCATTCCGGAAAGGTAAAATGACTGATATTTCAGGATTTTTCATAACTTGTGAACAATCCAATAAACTGATTAATAATAATTCTGCTTAGCTGAAAAGACCATGAATTTCTGACTCAATAAGGTTCACAATATAAGACAGGTCTTCCGCCTTCCTGTCAAAACTAAGTTCGTTAACATTTATTGTGAGTAATTTGCTGTCCCTATATTGACTGATCCATTCTTCATAAAGTGCATTAAGGTCCCTGAGGTAGTCAATTCTTATCAGATTCTCATACGCCCGGCCTCTGTTATGGATCCTTTCGACAAGTTTGGGTATATCCGCCTTTAAATAGATCAATAAATCCGGGGGCTTGATAAAAGCGGACATGGATTCATACAAGCCCAGGTATGTTTCATATTCCCGGTCTGCCAGAAATCCATTCTGGTTTAGATTTTTTGCAAAAACAAAAGCATCTTCATATATAGTCCGGTCCTGAATGATGTTCTTGCCTTTCTGTTGAATTATCTGATTTTGTTTGAACCTTGTGTTCAGGAAAAATATTTGAGTATGGAAAGACCACATGTTCATATCAGCATAAAAATCTGGTAGATAAGGGTTTGTTTCGACCACTTCGTATTCTACCTCCCAATTGTAGTATTTACCCAGTTTTTCGGCGAGTGTGGTTTTGCCTGATCCTATATTTCCTGAGATCGCTATATACATATATCTTGTATTGAAGGGCGTAATTTATTACAATTTTACACGCATTCCAAAAATAAAATTACGTCCCGGAGCACTAATGCCTGAACTGTATGTTCTATAATGTTTATTTAGGATATTTTCTATGCCAAAATTAAAAATAAACTTGTTTTTAAGCTCATAGGAAGACATTAGATTTATGGCGTACCATGACAAGGCGCCATCCGGGGTATACAGATAAATTTTATTTTTTTCGGAAGGAGCTAAATCTTCATATGCCTTTTTACCACTATAGCTGATATTAAATTCCAGAAAGAGATTTTTTAATTTGTAGTAAATCGCGGAACGACCAAACAAGGGAGCTGTATGTCGTAATGGAACATTCTCTATGACATCCTTCCCATCTGTAAAATTGAGAGAAGAAAATATCCCGAAATTCGATGAAATATCCCCTCTGAATGAGAACGACAGGCCATAGATGTCCGCACGCCCGGTATTAACCAATGCTTGTGTTTTTCTCAATTCCCCATTATAGAATAGTGAGTCCTTATCATTAAAAGAATAATCCCGTCGTACCATAGCGTCAACCATCCATGTATAAAATCCGGCTATGTGAAATTCAAGATTTTGCCCCACCTTTTGTGAGATCCCCATCTCCAGGTTATATATGTATTCAGGCTTTAGATCTTTATTCGGAACGATTACATAGCCTGGTTCAGAATCAAACAACTTCCCAATATCGTCAATATTTGGAGCTCTAAAGCCTGAGGAGGCGATGAAGTCTACTGTAGATTTTCCATTGATTCGATAAACCCATCCCAGGCTTCCGTTAAGTGCACTATTCTGGTTATTGAAATCATCGAATTCAAAATCGGGATTGCTCTGTTTATCCACTTTGGCTTGAAGTCGTGTGTTTGTGTATCGCAATCCGGCATTTAAGTTGTGCTTCTTATTGATGATCCATAAATAATTCACATACCCCGCTAAGAAACCGTAATTACTTCCGCCATCCGGATACCTGGTTGAAGTTGCCGATTTCTCTCCTGTTTCGATATTTTCCTTTACTGCTTGGGACGTTACCCTGTTAAATGAAAAGTCGAGCCCGTAGAATAACTGGTGCCTGTCATTGATGGCCTTGTCAAAATCGGCATTGAAATTGATAATGCTTACTTTTTCAGTCCTGGTTCTGAGAATATCGTCCTTATACTTTCTGTCGATACGGCTTTCGTTCACATATTGATGAGAAAGTATTACCCTCGCTTCACTATAGGCCTTGTTCGGTTTGTATATTCTGGCTCCAAGCCGGTTCATGATCCATTTTTGCGGGCCATAATTCCAGACTGTATTTTCCGGTAAGCTATCCTGATCATAAAGTATTAACCGGTCATATCTTGGAATATCCGAGGTATTCGTTAAATAAAATCCATAATCCAGGTCCAGGTAATCATTTGGGCGATATTGAAATTTCTGAATGATGTTAAATTGACTATAACCTGAAAATTTCTGAAGATTTTCATTGCTGTTATTAATAATAGAATCAATACCATTAATTCTTTCAACGTATTCAGTTCTTTTGCCATAATCCGGAAATTCAGGAGTTCTTTTATTCCCTGTGATCAAATCATCAAAACCGGTATAAGAAAGGCTGGTGAAAGATCCGAATTTATTACCTCCCAGGGTAAAATCTGTGTGTGCGGTTTTTTCATTTGCTGCTGTTGCATATCTAAGAAATGCGTTACCCGTGAAATTGATTTGATCCTCTCCATTCAATTCCGGAGCTTTGGTATGAAAATCCATGACCCCTCCAAGGGCATCACTACCATACATAACTGAGCCTGGCCCAAAAAGAACTTCTGCCTCGGCTATCGCATTCACATCGATACCAATCACATTCTGTAGATTGCCACTTCTATAAATCGCATTGTTCATCCTGACACCATCTACAACGATCAATAGTTTATTGGCAGCGAATCCCCGGATCATTGGACTTCCACCGCCCAGTTGACTTTTTTGCATAAATACCTGACCTGATTGATCAAGCATATCAGCAGAGGTTGGGGGATTGTCAAAATCAATGCTTTTTGAATTAATACTTACAACCGTATTTGGTATGAGTTCCGGATTCTGTTCCCATTTACTTGCAGAAACAATTACTTCGTCAATCTTAATGATCCTTTCTTCCAAGTCGATTTTGTACCCGGTTTCAGGGATATCTGCATAAGGAATGGTTTTGTCATGGTAGGAGGGATGTTGAAAATTTAGGATATCTCCATCTATAAATACTGTTAAGTCAGCAATGCCTTGAGCATTTGTCTGAACCGATTTATTTAGTTCAAGATTATAAATCACAACATTTTCTATGCCTTCCCCTGAACGTTTATCAATAACCTCTATGCTCTGGCCATAAGCCAATCCATAAAGAAGAAATGATATTAAAAAAAGTACACCGGCAATACGCATCAGTCTTTTCTCCTTACACAATTGGATTGCAAATCTAATGAATCGATATAAAAGAATGGCCTTGTCTCATCAAATCATACGATCCTTTTTAAAGCTTCTCTTTTGCTTAAAGGTTGAAGGGTAGTATTCTGAACAAAGTCAAGCACCCAGGAAGGATTTCTTTTTGAGTATTCCCTAAGTGACCAGCCAATAGCCTTGGCGATAAAAAATTCTTTAGAAACACTAAGCTCTTTTATAAATGATGATAGTAATTCAGTATTAACATCCTCCTTATATTTTAATT
>JAHEGY010000002.1:0-96159 GCA_024644875.1 Cyclobacteriaceae bacterium | reverse complement strand
TTGCTAAAAATAATGCAAATGGTCTAAGATGGGTTAAAGTGAATCGAATCATGGTTAAAGATCAAGTGTTTTAGTTAGAAAACATTTATGTTTTCTAATTGGTTCTGAGAAAAGTAAAAATCTTTCTAATGGGGAAATAGAATTATAAAATCCAGCCCATATATTAATTTTATTCTCAAAAATGTCATTTTTTAGGGATCCTGCGAAGGGCTTCCCTTTTACTTAGAGGTTGCAAGGTATTATTTTGAACAAAGTCCAGAACCCAAACCGGATTTCTTTTGGAATATTCACGTAGTGACCATCCTATGGC
The DNA here is from genome assembly GCA_024644875.1 of Cyclobacteriaceae bacterium. Taxonomy (GTDB): domain Bacteria; phylum Bacteroidota; class Bacteroidia; order Cytophagales; family Cyclobacteriaceae; genus JAGTVG01. The sequence continues at coordinate 95,849 of JAHEGY010000002.1, read as the reverse complement.
CTTGGCGATAAAAAATTCTTTAGAAACACTAAGCTCTTTTATAAATGATGATAGTAATTCAGTATTAACATCCTCCTTATATTTTAATTGAAAGATTAAACATGTACGCTGCAGCCAGATATTTCCGGATTTAATCCAGCGACTTGTTATTTCTTCCATCATTTCCGGAAACATTTTGAAGTAGTGCCCTACTAGCGTTGCTGCTATAAAATCCACTGTATCCCACCAGGATTTACTGATGATCAAATTCTCGTAATACTCTATCCAATCCTTATTAACAGATCTCTTATATTTTGCGAAGAGCTCCATGGCGAAATACTGGAATTCCCGTTCAGGTTGGCTCCATAACTCCTGAATAGTGATCCAAATTTGCTCAGCTGGGGGAAGTGAATGTTTTGTCAAAAAAGGTCTACTCAATTCCCTGCGCTTGAGTGATTTAATACCTAAATATTCAAACTTATTTCTCATATAAGCTTTCATATATTGAGCATATTCTGGATTTGCATGATCCAGGAACTTGGATCTTACCTTATAGACAAAGTCATTCATAGATCAATGCTTTATGTGGGCAAGTGCTATTTTAGCAATAGCCTGACCAATTGATAATGAAGACGTGGCAGCCGGAGAAGGGGCATTGCAGACGTTTATGGCATGTTCATTTTCGTAAATTAGAAAATCATCCAGTAAGCCCCCGGAACGGTCACACGCCTGGGCCCTTACACCGGCCCCACCAACCTCAAGATCTTTTTCTTCTATTTCCGGAATTAGTTTCTGCAAGGCTCTTGTAAAAGCACTCTTAGAAAAGGATCTGTACATTTCGCCAATTCCTGTTTTCCAATATTTAGAAGCTACTTTTATAAATCCTGGCCAGCTAAGTGTTTCGGTCAGTTCAGGGAGGTTAATTTGTGTTTTTTTATATCCCTCCCGGGCAAAAGCTAATACAGCATTTGGACCCGCTTCAATCCCTCCATCTATCATTCTGGTATAATGTACACCCAAAAATGGGAAGCTGGGATCAGGGACCGGATAAATCAGGTTCTTGACAAGATACCGTTTAGCTGGCTTTATTTTATAGTATTCCCCACGAAAGGGAATGATCTTCACATTTACTTTTTGATGCGTTAGTCTCGCTATTTTATCAGAATATAGTCCTGCACAATTGATCACCAGTTTGGAAGTAAAGGATTCCGAGGGCGTAGATATAATTGCTGTTCCATTTTTAACTTTTATTGCCTGGACTTTTTGGCCAAAATAAAATTCAGCACCATTAGCTCTAATATTCTCTTCAAGTTTTAGAGATACTTTTTTAAAGTCAATAATACCTGTCTGTGGAACCCAGATACCCCCAATTCCCGCAACATGGGGTTCATAATCATTTAATTCCTCCTTTTTTAAAATTTTAAGACCTTCTAAACCGTTTTCGATTCCACGCTTATACAGGAACTCCATACCTGGTAACTCCTTTTTATCAGATGCAACTATTACTTTCCCGCATATTTCATATGAGATATCATTTTCATCGCAAAAATCAAGAAGAAGTTTATACCCATAGGTGCAATTTCTTGCTTTCAGACTTCCCGGTTTGTAATAGATGCCGCTATGAATTACACCACTGTTATTCCCGGTCTGATGTGCTGAAACTTCTTCTTCTTTATCCAACACATGGATCTTCAAAGAGCGGTTTTTTTCTAGAATTTTATAAGCTGTTGCCAATCCGACAATTCCAGCTCCAATAATTGTTATATCTGATTTCAAAAAAGTAATGTTTAAATTAAAAAGATAAAAATAATTACTAAATATCAGTTTTATGGCTAATGCCTAATTTCACTCATGCAAAAATGATTAATCTCATATTTTTAAAAAACAGGACTGAATAATTTTGTACTTCCTAATCGTAATTTTTTAAAATACAATATTATGAATTACAAGTCAGCAGCTGAGGCCGTAAAGGTAATTAAATCTGGTGATACTGTTTTTATTCATGGAGTAGCCCAGGCTCCCCAATTATTAATCGATGCCATGGTTGATCGAGCTCCGGAATTGGAAAATGTACGTATTGTGCATATTCATCATGAGGCTGAAGCACCTTATGTAAATCCTGAATATGAAGGAATTTTCCGTTGTGAATCTTTTTTTGTAGGCGCAAATGTACGGAAAGCCACTATCCAGGGACTGGCGGATTACATTCCTGTCTTTCTTAGTGAGATACCGGGGTTGATGAGAAAGGGTATTGTAAATATTGATGTTGCTTTAATGAATGTTTCTCCTCCAGATAAACATGGATATGTTTCTCTGGGGAGTTCAGTGGATGTAGCAGTAGCAGCAGTTCAATGTGCAGAACATGTGATTGCTCAGGTAAACTCAAAAGTACCGAGGGTCTTTGTCGACGGAAGCATGCATATGCGCCATTTCGATACTTTTGTTGAACATGACTCTGATATTATAGAAGTCCCGGTACCTCAACCTACTCAGACTGAGGATAAAATAGCAGATTATGTTGCCAGCCTGGTAGATAATGGGGCTACAATGCAGATGGGGATTGGTGGAATTCCCAATGCTGTTCTTACAAAGCTTGGAAACCACAAGGACCTGGGTATTCATACAGAGATGTTTTCCGACGGTGTAATTCCATTGGTAGAAAGCGGAGTGATCAATAACTCACTTAAACGGGTGGTTCCGGGTCAGATTGTATCCTCTTTTATCATGGGTTCCCAGAAAGTGTACGATTTCCTGCATGATAATCCTCAGATAGCCATGATGGATTGCACTTTTGTGAATGACGTTAGAATCATAAGAAGAAACCCAAAAGTAACTGCTATAAATTCAGCCATCGAAATTGATCTTACTGGACAGGTTTGTGCTGATTCCATCGGCACAAAACATTATTCAGGAGTTGGCGGTCAAATTGACTTTATTCGAGGTGCTTCTTATTCTCATGGAGGAAAACCAATAATTGCTATTTCTTCACAAACAGGTAAGGGAATATCTAAGATTGTTCCCACATTAAAGAATGGCGCAGGTGTGGTCAGTACCAGAGCAAATGTCCATTATGTGATAACAGAGTTTGGAATAGCATATCTATACGGACAGTCCATGAAGGAAAGGGCAAGAAGAATGATTAAAATTGCCCATCCGGATCATAGGGAAGAGCTGGAAAAGGCAGCTTACGAACGATGGGGTGGACATTGGAGCCTATAGTATTTTTTAATATTTATCCCGGGAATAATTCCCGGGGATTTATTAATGCCAACAGACTCCCTTGGTCCTGGCTTTAAGGTTTTTTAATAAGGGATTAGTTTATCAATTATTTATTAAGAACCTTATTAACAGTGAAGTTTTTAATCTTTTATACACCTTACAGACATGGCATATCTTGGGTGGCCTTTTCCATCGTCTCTTATACCATTATGTGTATATTCCATGCTGATATACCAATCTGAGGTGGTCCACCAATATCCCCGGAGTCCTATTTGGGTGAAATTGGGTGTCATAGCACCTCCGGGAAGAATAGTAAGGCCAAAGGTGTCATCTCCGTTCCCACCATCAAACCAGCCACAAACAGCTTTTAAAGGTAAGGCAGGTTCACCAAATCCCATACCAATTAAATATGATTCTAATTCATTCCATTCAGCCTTACTAGGTACATGCCAGCCTACCGGACATACGCCCTGAACGCCACTTGGATTGGTTGAACTTGCGGCAGCGCCATTCAAAACAGCAGGCAAATTATAAAGAACACCATATGTCCCGTAGTTATCTGTTGCTTTAGCCTCTGAGGCGCTAGTCCCAGTGTACTCATAGACGTAATACCTTGGATCTGTGTCGGACAAATCTGAAGGACCAAGTTCTTCCGGCAGGTAGGCAAGGTTTTGAGCCATCCAGGTTTTACCATCTATCATTACAGTTTCATATTCAATTTGATCACGTGAATCGATTAAAGTTCCATAATCTACAACGGGAGGAATTTTTAAAGTTGTAAAGCTCCAAATTCCACTTTGGGACACTCCTCCACTTGCATTTTTAGCAGCAATGGTCCAGAAATACGTAGTGTTGTCAACTAAATCCGGCACGAAAGTCGTATCCGATTGATCGGTGCTGACTGTAGACATTGGGGGATTATCGGTGCCAAAATATACATCATAGGTTATATCATTCCCATCCGGATCAGTAGATGATCTCCAAACTAATTTTGCATCCAGAGCCACACAGGTTTCTGACATAGCAGGGCTGATCAAACTAAATGCTGTAGGCAAACTTGCTAAAGTGGTAAAGCTCCAAATTCCACTTTGGGCTTTCCCTCCATTATCATCAATCGCTTCAACTTTCCAGTAGTAAGTCGTATTGACATTGAGATCAGGTTTATAAGTAGTAGTTGTTTGTCCCGCACTGGCTATTTGAGCAGGAGAAGCATTCGTGTCCAAATAGACATTGTATTTTACTTTATCTCCATCCGGATCGGCTGAAATTTGCCAGGATAAGGTTATGTCAATTTCTACATTTTCAGCTTTATGTTCCGGAGAACTAAGTACGGGAGCAACGGGATCTCTATTTGCAGGGTCTTCTTCATCAGTTTTGGTTTCGCATGATAGATAAGCAATAAAGAAACTTATTATAATAAAGATTGATGAGATTATAACTTTGTTTTTCATGATATTTTGGGATTATATTTTGGGTAAAAACTTCTTTCTTTTATCAGCATCATTTTAAAAAATGCATAGAATACTATTTGTGCTAAAAGCAAATCAAAAATTCTCCCCGGTAATCAAATACTTGTATAAATTAAAAACATTAATTAGAGTCAATAAGTTCCTTGTCTTGCTCAGAAAGATCATTTGCAGACTTGGATTTTTGTAGATTTCATAATACTGGAATCTAATTGAGAGTGAATGGTAAATTAGCCCTGTTTTTCCCGTATTTCGAAAAAACATAGAATAAAAATGATTTATTCTGTCATTTTAGTGGTTTCGCGATGTTAATTCTGCATAATATTGGTATCATAACGTAAAATGCCGAGAATGCCGAGTGAAAAATCTGGATAAAGCTTAAAATTGATGTTAGGTAAGAGAAAAATATTCAACAACCAATATAAACAGTTCTTATCCATTGTTTTGGAACAATGTTTTAAAAGTCAGTTGGTTAATTGTAAATAATTATGATTTGCAAATGTTCTATTCTTGATCTTTCTTTTTGAAGTCGAGGGAAGCGGAATTTACACAATACCTCAATCCTGTTGGTTTCGGTCCGTCGGGGAAAACATGGCCTAAATGACCACCGCAGTTATTGCAGACAATTTCCGTCCTGACCATACCGAGGGAGCGATCTTCAGATTCTCCTACTTTTTCTTCACTTAGTGGTTCATAAAAACTGGGCCATCCACATCCTGAATCATATTTCGATTCCGACGTGAATAATTCGTTGCCGCAACCTGCACATACGTAAGTCCCTTTTTCTTTGTGATCAAAATACTCTCCTGTGAACGCATATTCTGTTCCTTTTTCTCTCAAAATCTGAAATTCCACTGGAGTCAGGATCTGTTTCCATTCATCATCAGACTTGTTTACCTCGTATCCTGTTTTCTTGTTTTGATCAGACATATTTGTATTGTTTTGTGATTTAACGTTACAGGAAAATATAATTAATGTGCTTATGGCAAATAATACTTTTCTCATTATTCCTTTTTCTAAATAAATACTGATTTTTTAAAGAATTGTTTCGATCTAATAGTTCTTTTGCCAATATACTTTCGTTTTCTTTCTCCTTTTGTCTTTTGTATGACGGTATGGTTTCTTATGACTTTTGGGTTTAATGGTCTTATGGGGGTATCCGGTAACGGGATAGCATCCATAGCTGGCGAATACCAGCGATAAGGAAATCAGGAGAATGCCAATTCTCCTTAAATATTTAGGATAATGCTTAAATATCAATTATAATGTGGTTTTGAAGCGATTAAAAGATATATTCATTTTGAAATGAAATTTGAATTTCTGGATCTCTCAAAATCCATTGAATCATGAGCATTAAGTTAATCTTTACTATTGTTGTAACGGCCATTTCCTTAAAATCTTATTCCCAATCCAATATAGATTCACTTTTTTCTCAATTGCAGATATCAGATGGAATAGAAAAAGTGGACATTCTGAACCGGCTGACTGATTTCTATAAACTTGATAGCACCAGTAAGGCTAAGGATCTTGCCCTTCAAGCTTCCATGCTGGCAGAAACGCTAAATTATAAACATGGAATTGGATACTCATCTTATTGTTTAGGATACATTGAATACCTCTACGGTAATTTCGATGATGCTAGCGAGTACAGTCAATACGCATCAGATATAGCGGATGAACTTCACGATCTGGAATTAAAAGTAAAAACCTATGAGATACTCGCCCTAATTTCTGAGGAAATAGCTGATAATGAAAAAAGTCTGCACTATTTTTTGCAAGCCTTAGAACTGAACCAATCCATGAAAAACTTTGTAGGTGCAGGATTGTCACTACTGGGAATTGGCAGAATCTATGAAAGGATGGGGGAGGAGGTATTATCCCTGGAAAGTAATCAAAAATCATTGGGCATTTTCCAGCGACTGAAAAACGATGCCGGTATGGCTAAATCATCCATGGCTATTGCCAAAAATTATTTTAATTTAGATGACTACGATTCAATGTCATACTATTATAGCAATGCAGAAAAGTTGATCCGTATGCAGGGATCAAATGAATTGTTATTAGAATTATTTATTGAAAAATATCGGGTGTATTCAGGATCCTATTCGGATTCCTCACTTAATTATATCAGGAAAGCCATTGCTCTTTCTGATGAACAAGGAAGAGTATACCTGAAAAGAGATCTTTTGCTTCAATCATCAGAACTATATACTCAACGGGGAGAATATCAGCTGGCTTATAATTTGCACCAATCCTATATCCATTTAAATGACAGCCTGATGGAAAACCAAAGTGGAATTGGTGCCGAGAAACTTGAATTGTCTTTGAAGGATGAAATATACGCCGAGCAAGAGAAAGTATTTAATGAGCTAGAAATATTCAATAATACGGAAAGAAACCAATACAGGACTATGGTATACGCATTTGGTTTCATCATTTTATTTGTTTCCGGCATTCTTATAGTTCTGATCTTACGTTATTCCTCCCAAAGAAAAGCTGTTTCGAAACTGAAAGACCTTTACAAGGAGATTGAGACGCTTTCAAGCGAGATAAGCAAGAAACAGGAGATCATTCTTGATTTGCGAGGCAAAGACTTGAATTATAAAACAGGTAAGGACATTAATTTGAGAAAGGAAATGATGCTGGCTTCATCCGGAAAAAATTATAACCGGAAAATGACAAAAACAGAGTTCATAGAGGAGGCTATTCATCAGTTTATTTCAGAACAATGGGCAAGCCTGATAGAAGTCAGGGACAAACTCAGGTACAAAAAAGAACAACTGGATTTGGAGAATATTCTCATAGATGATTGGGAATATGTTAACCTGGATCGGTTGAGCCAATCGTTAATAGATTTTAATAACAGAAATTATAATGGAAAAATAAACTTCCACATCAATAAAAATGCGAATCTGAATGTATTTTGTCATAAAGAATTCATGCTCTTACTAATATATTTATTGCTTCAGAATGCATTGGAAGCAATTACAGAGGAAGGAGATATATATGTTGATTATTATTCAGATAAAGAAAAGGTAATCTACAGGATCATTGACACAGGAAGCGGGATTTCTCTTGAGGATAAATCACAGGTTTTCACTCCTTTCTTTTCTACAAAGAAGCATGGGAACCATTATGGTTTGGGATTATCAGTTTGTCTTGAAATAATTAAAAGACATAATGCTGCGATCATATTGAAAAGTAAACCAGGGCTGGCCACTGAGTTTGATCTGGAATTTTATTATGAAATATCTTAGAATTATTCACTCTTGAATCAATTCTGTTTCCAGTTCAGCAAAGGCTGCCTTGCATATTGATTCTAATTCTAAGATCATAGTGGGAATTTCCTTAATGTTCTCCTGCATCCTGCCCTGTTTCTCTATGCTTAATATCAGATCTTTTGCAGTGTGGATACCCATGAATGTAAATGAAGGTTTCATCTTATGGGCGATATCACCAATCATTTTCCATTCTGAATCTATAAGATAGTTTTTCATATCATTGATCAAGGGAGGGGTATTTTTTAAGAAAGTTTCAATCATTTCTGTTTTGAAATCATCGTCATCCTCACATATAGAAACCAGGTAGGACAGATCTGTTATACGCTTACCATTGCGATCAACGCTTTCCATATATTAAATAGTTTTTTCTTTTAAATATCGATATATAGTAGATTTTCCTATATCCAGGACATCAGCGACCTTCAATACATTATTGTCATATTTTTTCAAAAAGTGATCAATAATTCTATCGTTATACTCCTTTAAGGATAATTCCTGGTATGTAAAATTCTCCTCACTTTTCGGGCTGTTGAAGTTTATATCTTCCGGAAGAATTACATTGTCATTGCACATTACAGCTGAAAGTTCAATGACTGATTTCAATTCCCTGATATTTCCGGGATAATGATATCGCAACAGCTTTTCCTGGGTTTCTCTTTCCAGGGAAAGATCACCCAGATCATTTTCAATACAGAAGGAGGATAAAAAGTGCTTAGCAAGAAGTATAATGTCCGTATCCCGCTCACGAAGAGGAGGGAGTTGTATGGGAAGGCCCAGTAGTCTGTAGTACAGATCTTCCCTGAAATTACCCTTTTTCACTTCATCCGCCAGATTTTTATGTGTTGCTACCAGCAATCTGACATCAATAGGTATAATACTGTTGCCACCTACCCGTGTCACCTCCCTTTCCTGGATCACACGCAATAATTTAGCCTGTAAATTCAAGTCCATCTCTGCTATCTCATCAAGGAATATTGTTCCTCCACTGGCTTCTTCAAATTTTCCAATTCTCCTGGTTATTGCGCCGGTAAATGACCCTTTCTCATGACCAAACAACTCGCTTTCAACCAATTCCCTTGGAATCGCAGCTAGATTTACAGGAATAAATGGCTTCTTTTTTCTTGCTGAATTATAGTGGATACCCTTAGCTACAAGTTCTTTTCCGGTGCCCGTCTCTCCAGTAATTGAAATAGTAATATTAGTTTTAATGGCTTTTTTCATCAAGTCAAAAACCCTCTTAATGGCAGGTGAATTGCCTATTATGCTATTTCCAAATTCATATTTCTCTGATATCTCCTGTTTTAAGGTATTAATTTCATTCACCAGGTTGATGTTCCTTTTTGCATTGGTTAAGGCATATTCAAGGCGCTCTTTTGTTTCTTCATCCTTTATAATGTAATCATATGCCCCGAGTTTTAATAATTGAACGGCTATTCCAATCTCTTCCTGACCGGAAACAATTATAACTGGAATATTGGAGTCAAAATCCTTAATTTCCTTTAATATTTCTTCACCGGATTTATCGGGCAGGCTATAATCAAGTGTGATGATAGAAGGCCTTTCGTGTAAGGCATTTAATGCATCGTTACCGTTCGAGAATGTTTTGATCTCATGATCTGGATTAAGCCCTATAACATAATTGAGGAATTTCAAATACACGGGATCATCCTCAACAATAAATATTTTTATAGATTCATTAGACGACATTATCCTAAATCTTATCTTATAAGTTGGTTAAACTGTAAAAATTCTCAGTTGAAATAAATTCTATTTGTCACTTCTACTCTATGATAACGAAGTGAATGTGCAGAATAGTCTTTTTTGCTTATTTTATTCTTATAAAAGTGATCAGGAAGCCCAGAATATGCTTTATTAATATAAAAGTAACTGATCTTTAATATGAATTTTTCTTCTTGAGTTAGTGATTTCTAGTGCCGGTATAATAATTTACCTATTTTTTAAGTTAATAGTATATGATTAATTATTTGGACCCATTATCCGAAGAGGAAAAGCTCTTCCTGCAGAAAGCACCGGTATTGGTCGCTATTTTAATAGCAGGTGCCGACAACAAGATTGATAAATCTGAAATTAAGGAGGCATTGCGTATTTCCAGATATAAACCTATCAAAGCGCGTATCCTGCTTAAAGATTTCTATTCATCTATTGGGGATGAATTTGAATATAATCTGATTGAGGAGATAGCCTCACTTCCGCGAGAGGCCAGAAAAAGGACTCCACTGATTGTTGAAGAACTAAAGAAACTTAATAAAATCCTTCCTAAACTTGACCGGAAATTTGCCGTACAGTTTTATGAAAGCATGAAGGATATTGCAAAGAAAATAGCAAAGGCATCCGGGGGAGTATTGGGTTATATCTCAGTCGATTATGCGGAATCAAAATTAATGGAGTTGAAGATGATCAAAAATCCTGCCTCATATAAGTGATATATTTGTTATGCAATTGGAGGATAGCCTTGTTAGACCTATACGATTTGTTTTTATCCTCTGGGCGGTATTTGCCATTGGCTTGATCCTACCTTTCGACCTTGCGGTATTAGGAATTTATCCGCGGACATTGCAGGGCATGATAGGTATCCTTATGGCTCCTCTGATTCATGGCAATATGTTACATCTTATCTCAAATACCCTCCCACTCCTTTTTCTTGGAATCATATTATTTTTATTCTATGACCAGATAGCAAGGAAGGTTTTTTTTCAATGTTATTTTTTTACAAATATTCTTGTTTGGATCTTCGCCCGGCAATCACTCCATATAGGTGCAAGCGGCCTGGTTTATGGTTTGGCCTCTTTTCTTATTTTTTTTGGAATGTTCCGAAAAGACTTTAAATCAATCATTATCTCCTTAATAATATTGATATTGTATGGAGGACTTGTTTATGGGATCTTCCCGCAACAACCAGGCGTATCCTGGGAATCCCACCTTATGGGAGCACTCGTTGGTTTATCGACAGCCTCACAACTGGCAAAAGTGAAAATCGTAGCTACTTAAAAAAGAATTTAATAAAGAGTTTAAATAAATAATTTATATTAGTCATACTCTAATTATCTAATCCCTGAAATTCCTTTGAACCCTTCACAGCTCCGGGTAAGGAATTAAGGTGAACACCAGCTATAAGATAAATTATAGCAAACCTTTGGTGCTCGGAATGGAATCAATTTCATTTTCGTTTCTCAAGACTGCCATTTTGATGGATTTGGCAAATCCTTTAAACACAGCCTCTATAATATGATGTTCATTCTTTCCTTCTGCCTTAACATTCAAATTACACTTAGCTGTGTCTGTAAAAGATTTAAAGAAATGATAAAACATCTCCGTTGGTACATCTCCAATCTTTTCGCGTTTGAATTCAACATCCCAGACCATCCATGGACGACCTCCAAAATCGATAGCTACATGAGCCAGTGCGTCATCCATTGGCAGAAGGAAACCATATCTCGATACCCCTTTTTTATCACCTAGTGATTCGCTGAATGCTTCCCCCAGTGCCAGAGCAGTATCTTCAATTGTATGATGTTCATCTACTTCCAGGTCACCTTTTACAGTTATCTCCAGGTCGCATTTGCCATGTTTAGAGATTTGCTCAAGCATATGGTTAAAAAAGTTCAGACCTGTACTGATCTTTGATTTCCCCTTTCCATCCAGATTCAGCTTGACAGTGATATCCGTTTCTTTTGTCTTTCTTTCGATATGACATTTTCTTTCTGGGAACACAAGGAAATTATATATTTCATACCAGTCATTTGTGCACAAATCAGCCTCATCTGATTTTAGTCCACCAAAGAGAATGCTTCTGGAGCCCAGGTTATGAGCCAATTCTATATCGGTTAATCTGTCGCCTATTACGAATGAGTTCTTTAAATCAATTTTCCCTCCCAGATACTCTTCCAACATCCCAGTGCCTGGTTTTCTGTTGATTGAGTTTTCATGCGGAAAACTCGGGTCAATGTGAATGGCTTGAAATACAACGCCTTCGTTTTTCAAGATGTTTAGCATTTTATTATGGGCAGGCCAGAAAGTTTCTTCAGGAAAACTATCTGTACCCAATCCATCCTGATTAGAGACCATAACCAGATCAAAATCTCCCTGTTTACAGATCCTGGAAAGACTTGTTATCACTTTGGGAATAAACTCTAATTTTTCCAGAGAGTCAATTTGAAAGTCCTCGTGGGGTTCCTCGATGATTGTTCCATCCCGATCTATAAAAAGAATTTTTCTCATTTTACGCTTTGTAATTTTTTAAGGTGTTGATTAATGCAATGTTCTCTTTTTCATTACCAACCGTTATTCTCAGTGCATTGTCACAAAGAACTACATTTGATCGGCTTCGAACGATAACTTGATTCTTTAATAAATAACGATATACCTTGTCGGCATCTTTGAACCGGACCAGAAGGAAATTTGAATCTGAAGGATAGACCCTTTCAACTATATCTAGATTGGATAGTTCAAGGTGAAGTATTTTGCGTGCTGCCAACAATTGCTGTACCATAAAATCTTTGTATTCTGCTTTTTTAATTGCTTTCATGGCCAGTGACTGTGTGGACCTATTTACATTATATGGTGGTTTGACTTTATTCAGCAATCTTATAATTTCCTTGTCAGCGAAGGCCATGCCCAGACGCAGACCGGCTAATCCCCAGGCTTTACTAAAGGTCTGAAGTATGACCACATGGTTGTGTTTTTCCAGTAGATCGAAAAAGCCGGGATCCCTGGAAAAATCTATATAGGCTTCATCAATTACAACTATTCCATTGAATTTTTCTACTATTTCCAGAATGCTCTTCCGGTTCATACTGTTGCCCGTAGGATTATTGGGAGAACAAATAAATATAATCTTTGTATTCGTTGTTATATCCTCAAGCACCTTCCCCAGGTTAATCTGAAAGTCATTTGTAAGCTGGACAGCAATTACTTCATTCTGATTAATCCGTGCAGCCACTTCATACATCTCAAAAGTTGGAGGCATCACAATAACACTATCCTGATTTGGATGACAAAAAATTCGTATCAATAAGTCAATTGCTTCATCACTGCCATTCCCCAAAAAAATTTTATCCGTTGAAATATTCTTTAGTTTACCAATTGCTTTTTTTAGTGATTTCTGGTATGGATCCGGATATCTGTTGTATGATCTTCTTGAGGTTGAACCAAGAGGATTTTCATTAGCATCAAGGAAAATTCCCTTTTTGCCAGTATATTCATCACGTGCTGAAGAATATGCACTTAATTCCCTTATATGGGGTCGGGCCAGCTTTTTAATATCAACCATTTGATCTCAGATTCTTTAGACGGATTGAAACGGCCAACTTATGGGCCTCCAGCTCTTCTTTTTTAGCCATTAATTCTATAACAGGTCCCAGGTTCTTTAAACCTTTTTTTGAGATTTTCTGGAAAGTGATTTTCTTTACAAAACTATCAACCGATACGCCACTGTGAGAGCGAGCATGGCCATATGTAGGCAATGTATGGTTGGTTCCTGATGCATAATCACCAGCCGATTCAGGTGTATAATTCCCTAAAAAAACCGAGCCAGCATTTATAATCCTTTCGGCAAGGACATCACAATTTTCCGTCGAAATGATTAGATGTTCAGGAGCATAAGCGTTAGATAATTCAACTGCGACGTCAAGATCTTCAACTAAAAAGAAACGGCTATTCAATAAAGATTTTTCGATAATGTGTTTTCTGGGTAATTCTTCAGATAATACCTTTATTTCTTTGATAACTTTTTTAATTAAATCTTCATCTGTTGTTATTAATATTACCTGGCTATCTATGCCATGTTCAGCCTGGGATAACAGATCAGAGGCAATAAATTGTGGATAAGCTGAATGATCTGCTATGACTGCTACTTCAGACGGCCCGGCAGGCATGTCTATTGCCGTCCCTTTTTGATTTACTATCTGTTTAGCAGCGGTTACATATTGATTGCCCGGGCCATATATTTTATCAACTTTTGGTATACTTTCTGTGCCATAAGCCAATGCACCTATGGCCTGGGCTCCACCAACTTTTGCAATCTTATCGACACCGGTTAAACTGGCTGCATATAAGATTAACGGATGTACCTTCCCGTTCCTGTCAGGAGGAGTACAGATAATAATTTCTTTGCATCCAGCTATCTTCGCGGGGATTGCAAGCATCAACACTGTAGAAAAAAGCGGTGCACTTCCACCCGGAACATATAACCCAACCCGTTCAACCGGCACATTTTTTCTTTTGCAAATTACACCCTGAGTTGTTTCAACTTCCAGTAATTCAGTCAATTGGGCCTCATGAAACTTTTTAATATTATCATAGGCCTTCTTTATAGCCCCACGGATATCTTTATCTATATTTTTATCAATGTCTTCTATTTCCGATGGAGATACAAGTATGTTGTCCAATTCCACATGATCATATTCAAAAGCAAAAAGCCTGAGTGCTTTGTCACCCTTTTCTTTTACTTTTTTCAAAATAGGCTTAACAATCCTTCTGATCTCTTTTTCTTTAATAGCTGGTCTCTTTAAAAGTTTTGGCCATTCCTTCTTGTCCGGATTCTTAATAATTTTCATATAGTATTATGTCAAAGGATCATCTTTTCAATTGGTACTACTAATATTCCTTCTGCACCTGCATTTTTCAAATTGTCAATGACTTCCCAGAATTGATCCTCATTAATAACGGAATGCAGAGAACTCCATCCTTCCATTGCGAGCGGTACCACAGTAGGGCTTTTCATCCCCGGGAGTATGCTGATAATCTCATTAATTTTATCATTAGGTGCATTCAATAATATGTATTTATTGTTTCTGCCATTTTGTACGGCATGAATTCTGAACATTAGAGCATCCAGCAGTTGCTTTTTTGGTTTTTCAAGATCTTTATGACCAATCAATACTGCTTCTGATTCGAGTATCGTCTCAACCTCTCTTAAACCATTTGTTAATAAAGTGCTCCCTGAACTTACAATATCACATATTGCATCGGCAAGCCCTATTCCTGGAGCAATTTCAACGGACCCACTTATTTCATGCAAATCAGCAGTTATGCCGTTTGAAGTGAGGTATTCAGCTATAATATTAGGGTATGATGTCGCTATATTTTTCCCTTCAAAGAATCTTAATCCCTCATATTGCTTGTCTTTTGGTATGGCAAGCGATAGCCTGCATTTAGAGAAACCTAATTTCAGAATTACATCTACTTTCCTTTTTTTTTCCTTTACAAGGTTTAAACCTACAATTCCAATATCTGCAACATTGTCCTCGATATAACCAGGTATATCATCATCACGGAGGAATAATATTTCCAATGGGAAATTTGTAGAAGAAGATTTTAGTTTCCCTTTACCGTTATTAACCTTAATTCCGCATTCACGAATGAGTTTCATCGATTCATCACTGAGCCGACCTGATTTTTGTATGGCTATTCTCAACATGTTATTTTCATATAAGACTGATAAATGTACATCAAATTTAGAATAGTGTATTGCTCGATGTAAATATTGATGCGCGTATTATTTGTCAAAATTATATACAAGACAGCTAAATGAGAAGTTTTTTAAGATTGCATTTTTTTTTATTATTCTTTAAAAATTCTTAATCTTATGGAAATATATTTGCCCTAATAAATTTATTCGTCAAATAATACGTAAATATAATTGTATGATGCTCAATAAACCGGGACGATTTGAATAAAGGAATAATTATTATACCAACATATAATGAGGCGGAAAATATTGTTCCCCTGATTGAAGATATTGCTGCTCTACCCGAAAAATTTGATATCCTAATTGTTGACGATAACTCTCCTGACGGCACGACTGACAAGGTGGAAGATTATATTAAATCCAGAAAGCATGACGTAAAAATTGATGATCTGAAAGTCTATGTGGATAAGAGGGAAGATAAAAAGGGTTTAGGGACTGCGTACATCCATGGATTTAAAAAAGCTCTGGAAATAGGTTATGAGTACATTTTTGAGATGGATGGTGATTTCTCACATAACCCATATGATATAATTAATTTGTATAATGCCTGTGCCGATGAAGGGTATGACCTGGCCGTTGGCTCAAGGTATATTTCAGGAGTGAATGTAGTAAACTGGCCAATGGGTCGTGTTCTTCTATCCTATTTTGCAAGTACTTATGTTAGGTTGATAACTGGTATGCCAGTAAAAGATTCAACAGCAGGCTTTAAATGTTATAAACGTCGCGTTCTTGAGACGATCGACTTGGATAAAATCAAGTTTATCGGATATGCCTTTCAGATTGAAATGAAATTCACCGCGTGGAAGTATGGGTTCAGAATAAAAGAGGTTCCCATAGTCTTCACCGATAGGAAGCGAGGTGAATCAAAAATGTCAATAAATATTATTAAAGAAGCTATTTTTGGAGTGATCTCGATGAAAATTAATAGTTTTTTTAAGAAATACAAGATAGCTAATCAAACTTGATCGACTTTATAGGTTCAATCTTTGATATCAATAATGTCGGAATAACAAGGACCATTGTAACTACCGTAAATGTGAGTATATTGAGACCTATTATCCCACTCCATTCCCATTTGATGGGCACATAATCCATGTAATAGTTAACCGGATCAAGTGGTATAAGCTTGAACTTATCCTGAATATAACCAAAACTTAATCCGATAATATTCCCCCAAAACAAGCCCAAAGTAATCAACCTGATGCCATGATAGGTGAAAATCCTTCTAATGAATTTATTGCTTGCTCCAATGGCTTTTAAAACTCCAATCATTTGTGTTCTCTCCATTATGAGTATCAGCAACACAGATATCATGTTAAATGAAGCGATAAATAATATCAATGTGAGAAGAATTGTAACATTTCTACTAACCAGGCTTAACCAGTCAAAGATCTCGATATGCTTGTCAGTTATCTTATCCACAAAAAGATCATATTTAGTACGACGAAAAAGCTCCTCCTCCGCTTCATCGAGCTTGTCGAAATCATCAATAAATACTTCCAGCGTGCCAACCAGGGAATTCCGCCAGTCATTCAGTTGTTGAATAATACGTATATCTCCTATCAAGAGCTTTTCATCAAATTCCTCCATACCAGATGTGTATATCCCTACAACCCTGAACTTACGAACACGTATAGGATTCTGTATGAAGTAAATTCTAATCTCATCATCAATATTTAGTTTCAGCAGGTCTGCAATTTTTTTACTTATCATTATTTCAAATGATGGCTGACCGGTTTTATTATCAATTACCCGGCCTTCAGATATCACTTGTCCAAATTTCTCCAGATTAAAATTCTCATCTACTCCCTTAAAAACTATGCCATGTATCTCCTCATCTGTCTGGATCAGGCCGACTTTATGGGCAACACCTTGTACATGTCTTACATAATCTAAATTATTAATAAATTGGTAGATGCTGTCTTCTTTTGAAATGGGCAACTCTTCATAAGTCGAATTAAGGGTGTATTTTGTGACCTGAAGATGACCTACAAATCCAACCATCTTATTAGTGATCGTTTCCTCAAAACCACCCATTATTATATAGGAGATAATCATAATCCCCAGGCCAACGCTTATGCTGATAATCGCTATTTTATGAATTAAAGATGAAAAAGTTTGCAGCCCTGGTTTGCTGATTCTTTTAGATATAAATAAAGGTAAGTTCAAATTATTCTTTAATTTATTATATTTTGTTCAGATCAATTTATAATTTAGGATCAGTTTTTGATGTAAAGTTAAAAAGGTTTACATGAAACCAAGGGTTTGTTATATATTTATATTCCTGGTGGGTATAATATCAGTTTCGTATGCTCAAAATATAATTGTCGGAGCAGAGAAGGATAATTTTTATATCGACCTCTTATTGAATAAACAGATAGGAGTAGTTGTTAACCAGACTTCTGTAGCACATGGTAAACCGCTGGTTGAATTCCTCCTGTCAAAAGAAGTTAATGTTACCAGAATTTTCACGCCGGAACATGGTTATGAAGGTGTAGCTGATGCCGGCGAGCAAATTGAAGATTCTGAAGAGCGGGGTACAGGCATCCAGATAGTTTCATTATACGGCGATAATAAAAAGCCAGGATCAGAACATTTGCAGGGATTGGACATAGTTGTTTTTGATATTCAGGATGTTGGTGTTCGTTTTTATACCTATATAAGCACATTGCACTATGTAATGGAAGCATGTGCCGAGAATAATGTAAAACTCCTAATATTAGACAGACCCAATCCCAATGGAGATTATATTGATGGACCTGTTTTAAGAGATGCATTCAAGTCCTTTGTTGGGATGCACAGGATTCCGGTTGTTCACGGGCTTACCATCGGGGAGCTTGCTAAAATGATAAATGGAGAATACTGGTTAAAAGATAGTATTCAGTGTAAAATGGTAATAGTGCGTGTGGGTAACTATCATCATCAATACTCTTACTCTCTTCCGATTAAACCATCTCCAAATTTACCCAATGACCAATCGGTAAGGTTGTATCCTTCCTTATGCTTTTTTGAAGGAACTATGATGAGTCTTGGCAGGGGAACGGAATTTCCCTTCCAGGTTGTGGGCTATCCGGATCCATCTTTTGGTGAATTTAAGTTTGTTCCTCAGAATCGACCAGGTGCAAATACCCCCAAGTTCATGGGGAAAGCCTGTTACGGTAAAGATTATAGAGATATTAAGCCCCCTCCAAAGTTTAATATAACAGAGTTGATAGAGTTTTATAATAAATCAGGGCGAAATAAGGATTTCTTTAATGATTATTTTAATAAGCTTGCCGGTAACAGCGAGCTAAGAAAACAGATCGAAGCTGGTTTGACGGAGGATGAAATAAGGATTTCCTGGATGGAAGAATTAAATGATTATAAAATCCTTAGAAAGAAATATTTACTATATCCTGATTCAAACTAACCCTTTCAATAATGAAGAAGGACCTGCGTATTATATTCATGGGGACACCCGAATTTGCCATTCCTTCTCTTAAGATTTTAATTGAGAATGACTTTAAGGTGGTAGCGGTAGTGACTGCTCTTGATAAACCAAGAGGACGTGGTCGAAAACTATCCCCATCTCCTGTTAAAGCTTATGCGGTTAAGAATAATATACCTGTACTACAACCTCCGAATTTAAAGGATCAGGATTTCATACAAACCTTGAAATCCTTTGAAGCAAATCTTCAGATTGTGGTGGCTTTCAGGATGCTCCCGGAGGTAGTATGGTCAATGCCTGAATATGGAACAATAAACCTTCATGCTTCCTTATTACCGGATTATCGAGGTGCTGCGCCAATTAACTGGGTTTTGATCAATGGGGAGAAGAAAACAGGTCTGACTACATTCTTCATAAAAAAGGAAATTGATACGGGGAACATATTATTAAAGGAGGAAGTTGATATTTTGCCTGAGGATGATGCGGGGTCCTTACATGATAATTTAATGGTATTAGGGGGAAATCTTGTGCTAAAAACCGTTAAGGCCGTACAGACAGGAGATTTTGCAGCAATGATGCAGGAAGATTCATCAGATCTAAAGAAAGCTCCTAAAATATTCAGGGATATGTGTGAGATAAAATGGAATAAAAGTGGCGAAGAAATCAAGAATTTTGTTCGTGGACTTTCACCTTTTCCCGGTGCCTGGACCATTCTGAATGGTAAAATGTATAAAATATTTAAAGTGCACCAAAAACCTGGAAGAACACAAAATGAATTGATCGGTAATATATCAACTGATTCCAGGTCTTATCTAAATATATTTTGCTCTAATGGTGTAATTAGCATACTTGAATTACAACCGGAAGGTAAAAAAAGGATGAAAATTGAGGAATTCTTCAGAGGAAACCAGATATGATCGTCTCCATAATTGTAGCAGTTGCAGAGAATGGCGTTATAGGATCAGATAATCAATTGATCTGGCACCTTTCCGATGATTTAAAGAATTTTAAGAAAATCACCTCAGGACATTGCATAATCATGGGTCGTAAAACCTTTGAATCAATAGGAAGGCCTTTACCAAACCGTACTAATATTATTTTATCAAGGAATAAGAATTATAAAACAGAGGGCTGTATTGTACTTGATTCCATAGGCCAGGCATTGACCTATTCAAAGAAAAAAGGAGAGGAGGAGGCTTTTATAATTGGAGGACAAGCGGTTTATAATGCCGCATATGATATCGCGGATAAGCTATATCTTACAAAAGTCAATGCAAGTCCAACAGGTGATGCATTTTTCAAAAAGATTCAACTAGACCATTGGAAACTCATCTCTCATAGGCGAATAAAAAGAAATGAACACAATGACTTTGACTATGAAATGATGGAATTAGAGAGAAAGAAGAGCTGATCATCTGATTTTCTCACATTGCTAATTTATAATCAAATAAACCTTTTACATCTTAACCTTAATATTTCTGCTCACTATCTTTTTAGAATGGTTGTTTAAATTCAATTCAGTATAATCTTTTCATTCGAATTTATTTAAGCAGTTTTTAATGATATCTTAAGCTTTCATTATTACATTTGCCAGAGATTGTTTATTTTTTTATGGGAAATAAATATGTTTTTAGACATTCTTGATAAGTTTTCCCCAATTCTTTCATATCTGCTTATTTTCTCAGGTATACTTTTATTTGCTATTTACTTAGTAAAAAAAAATCTATTAAAAGGGAATAAGGAAAAATATAACCTGATCAGCAGAAATGAAAAACGGGTGATCTGGAATTCAATCATCCTGTGGTTGGCCGCCTTACTTATTTATCCAAAAAAGATCATTCCTGATGTTGTCAGACTGAATTATTTGTTGGATTTTCTTATTGTACTAATCCTCGCACTTTCTATAGCCTATGCTGTATACTATATTCTTAAACACTATTACCCTGATTATATAAACCGAAGATTGAACCGACTTAGGTATAAACCCAGGATTTCTCCGAAAACAGGAAGGCCAATGAAATTATTAACCGAAGAAGAAGAGGATGTATATCTTGATGAAGGCATGCAGGCTGAAGAAGATGTGTTTTCAGTTGATTATGATGTTTGGATTGATGAGGATACGGGATATACCCAAATAGAGAAATATTCAGGGAAATATGCGATAAAGCAATGCCCTAAGTGCAATTATCAAACTTTTAAAATTGAAAAGGAAGAATTACTGATTGCCCCCACAGTGATATCATCGGGTGAATTACTTAAAAGATACAGGTGCACCTATTGCGATTACACTGAAAAAGAAATTTTTAATGTTGTAAAATTGAAAGAAGAAAAATAAATCCTTATAGATCAGGGATTCATTATTCATAATTGCATGGTGGATGATAATGGTTAATTAGGTCATCATTTATATTTACTCTCAACTTGGAATTATCTTCCCAATATGTGCAAATACAGTTTGCATGTTCTCTTATAAAACAGTCCAGATCTTTGATCATACCCTGAACAGTTGAAACATCTTTACACGTGCCAATATATAATAAGTTATGATCAACTGTGCCATCATATTTTACGGTTCTGCGGGTAACAACATAAACCGCTCCTTTGTTTTTCTTAAAATCGTTTTTTATAGGGTATACATTAAATGTGTATTTATGCCCCGATATCCCACTGAAATCTATTGTTCCAATTCTTGCCATAACTTGAAAAAATTTGTTGTTAAAAATAATTTCTCACATCCGACTATAAATATATTTTAATAATACTAAATAATATAATGAATATGATCATTTTCAAGAAAATAAGCTCAAATATTACCAATAATAAATAATTATTTTATGCGCCATAATTGGAAATGAACTGAAGAAAATATTATAAGCAGAAGATATTTTGTGAAGCGGACATAATTTTTTATATATTTGCCACGAACACAATTTTTTACAGTCTTGAATTTTTCTGAAATTAAAGAGCGAATAACGGGCTATAGAGAATCAGGGAAAAGAATTTTCACGACCTCATCTTTTCAATCCCATAGCATTGTATTGCTACATATTTTAAGTAGGATCGATAAATCTATACCTGTTTATTTCATTAATACTGGTTATCATTTCCCTGAAACCATTGAATTTAAAGAGGAAATTACCGGACTTCTAGGGATTAATACCATTGATCTTAAGCCCTATACCCCTAAATATATGCAGAAGGACTCCAATGGGAGACTGTTATTTACTTCCGATCCCGATCACTGTTGTCATTTGAATAAGACTATTCCAATGGAGGAAATCCTGAAGGGATATGATATATGGATAACTGGTGTACGTGGAGACCAGAGTTCGATCAGAAAAAATTTTAAAATTGAACAGGAAGCTCCGCATAATGTCTTAAGGTTTCATCCAATTCTTAATTGGAGCGCAAAACAAATCTACTACTACAGAAAAGAATATAAATTACCTGACCATCCCCTGGAGGCGAAAGGATATATAAGTGTTGGATGTGAACCCTGTACCAGGAAACTTGATCCAGATATGCAAGAACGTGAAGCACGCTGGTATGGCCAGAATAAGACTGAATGTGGTCTTCATACTGAACTCATCGTTAATTAATAATCAATGAAGGTATTAATAACCGGTGGTGCCGGGTATGTAGGGACAGAGCTTACAAAGACTCTTGTCAAGTGCGATGAGGTGGAAGACATACTTATCTATGATAATCTGGGCAGGCAGAATTACAATTTATTTCTCGGAAGACGACTTGAGAGACATGAAAAAGTAAATTTCATATCGGGCGATATTCTTGACTCCAGAAAACTCAGAATGGTGTTAGAGGGGGTTGATGTTGTATATCATCTGGCTGCCAGGGTAACCACCCCTTTTGCTAATACGGATGCTCATTTCCATGAACAGGTTAATCACTGGGGGACGGCTGAAGTGGTTAACGCTGTTGAAGATTCGGGTGTTCAGAAATTTATATATGCCAGTAGTACTTCAGTTTATGGGTCTTCAAAAGATTTTCTTATAGAAGATACAATCCCCAACGCCAAGACATTTTATGGAATTTCGAAATTGAGGGGCGAAGAACATGTCAGAAGACTATTCAAAAAGAAACAAACGTATATCCTCAGGTGTGGAAATGTATATGGTTACAGCAAAAGTATGCGGTTCGATGCCGTGATAAACAAATTCATGTTTGAGGCAAATTTCAATAACAGGATCTCTATCCATGGGAACGGGAAACAATCAAGATCATTTATCAGTGTAGGCCTCCTTGCTGAGGTTATGGAAAAACTCATCGTCAGTGAGGTGCCAGGCGGCACCTATAATCTGGTAGATAAGAATTATTCGATCCTTGATATTATTGACGCATTGAAAACACTTTATCCACTTTTAGAATTCATTTTTGTTAACCAGCATCTCTCATTGAGGGACCTTAAAGTATCACCGGAATCAAAACTTAGAGACTACCTTAATTATGTAAATGACAAAGACCTTAAAACTCAGCTCCTTGAGTTTAAAAGACGTTTTTCTTTTTAGACTGCAATTGGATTATTTAAAGATTTTGTTTTTACTATGAATTGATTTTTTGGCGCATATCAAGGAATATGAAGTTTTTCTTTCAATTTTTGCAAATAATTACTTTTTTGTGGTGAAATGTATAAATACTAAAACAAATTTTTGAATGTGGGCAGTATTTTAAAGGTAAAAATTCAACTGGTTATGTGTCGATTTAAATCAATTATTTTACTGTCACTTTTGTTTTTAATATTTTCATTACAAGCTTTTTCTCAATGTCCCGAAAAGGTAGTGCTGGATAACAGTATTACAGCTACATCTGATTCGAGGGAGTTGAATGTGTTCGATTCATTTGAATCCAATGTCAATATTTCAGGATTTGAGATAAATATTTTTGATAGCAGCTCAGGTAATTATTTATTTCTTGAAAGTAGTAATTTTCCATCAATTGGGACCCCCGATGAAATTGATGTAAGCAAATCTGGCAACCGGATATTGTTGAGAAATATGCCTGAAAACATCAATTTGTTAAATTGTGTGATCATTTTTATTGGTGAAGAATGCCCTGCTAAGGAAGTATCAATCTCAGAACGATTATGAAGCGATAAATAAGAAACGTGAGGAAAATTCGGATAACATATTATGTGATTCAGAGCTTAATGTTATTAAGTGCAAACGAACTATTGGCTCAATGTCCAGACCGAATTGAAAGTAACAGTACCATTGTGGCACAGGATGAATCCTGCATTGGATCAGAAGATGGATGGATATCAATTGATTTTGTTACTGCAGCTGGGATCTATGAACCAAGTTTAGGTGACCTGGATCCCACAGGAGGTTACAGGTACGCATTATGGGATGCTAGTATTCCGGGCTATGTCTATGATGATATTGGAATTGCGCCACCTACTTCTCCTATTAATCCTAGTATATTTATCGATTTTACCTCACCCAATAGCATTGTTTTCAGAAATCTCCCTCCGAATAGCGGGCTATTCGGATATTTTATTATAGCTGAAAGGCTGGATGGTGATAATTGCACCGAGATATATGTTGGGAATCCTCTTGGTACACCTATCAGACAAGGAGAACCACTGCCAACCGCAATTCTTTCTGGTGGCGGAACTGTCTGTGCAGGAGATCCTCTGCCGGATGTTACTATAAATTTTACCGGGGCGGTGCCATACGATTTCACATATACTGTCTCCGGAATACCCGTATCAGTCACCGGCTACCTCTCTGATATATATACCATCAGCAATGCTGCTCCGGGGATTTATCAGGTAACGGTTCTGAGTGATGGAAATGGATGTACAGGTACTGACCTTGGTACTCCGGTAAGTGTGATTGAAAATCCACTACCAAACCCAACCATAAATGGGCCAAACAATGTTTGCTTCGGAGATATTGGACTTTATACTACTGAATCGGGTTCGGGCGAATCAAACTATGTATGGGAGGTATTGGGAGGTGTGATTATAGGTGGGGGTACCTCAACGGATGCATCAGTACAGGTACGATGGGATGGATTGGGTCCTTTTAATGTATCAGTTAACTATGATAATACTTTTGGTTGCGATGCAGCCAGTCCAACGAATTATCCTGTGAATGTTAACCCGCTTCCTGTTCCTACAATAACAGGATCAAATGATGTCTGTATCGGTTCCACAAACATTTATACAACCGAATCCGGTTCCGGTGAAAGCAACTATATCTGGAATGTTACGGGAGGTACAATAATTAGTGGTGGTAGTGTATCAGATGGGAATATTGAAATAACATGGGATGGCTCAGCTCCTTACCAGGTAAGTGTAAGCTATACTGATGGCAATGGCTGTACGGCATCGACTCCCACTATACTTCCTGTTAATGTTAATCCTTTGCCTGTACCAGCTTTGACCGGGCCAGCCAGTGTATGTGCAGTTTCTCAGGAAACTTATACTACTGATTCAGGAGCTGGTATTTCTAATTATATATGGACTGTTAGCGGAGGGACGATTGTAAGCGGTGGTACTGCTACAGATCCTTCCATCGAAATATTATGGGATGGTACTACACCCCATGAGGTCAGTGTAAATTATTCGGATGTCAACGGATGCACAGCAGCAAGCCCAACGGTTTTATCAATAACTGTAAATCCTTTACCTGTGCCTACTATAACAGGACCCGCATCATTGTGTGTCGGGGCTACAGGAATTTATTCAACGGAATCAGGTTCAGGAGAAACCGCATATTCCTGGATAGTTAATGGAGGTACAATAGTAAATGGTGGGACTGCCACGGATCCAAGTATCGAAATACTATGGGATGGAGTGGCACCTTTCGATGTAAGTGTTAACTATACTGATATTAATGGCTGTACAGCCACATCACCTGCAGTACTACCAGTAACTGTAATACCATTGCCAATACCCTCTCTTGATGGCCCGGGAACAGTTTGTGAATTGTCCACTGAATTATATACCACAGATTCAACGGCAGGTCAGTCAAATTATGTTTGGTCTGTTAACGGAGGTACCATAGTTAGTGGAGGCACAACCTCTGATCCCCATGTTTTTATAAACTGGGATGGTACTGCTCCCCATCAGCTGAGTGTAAGTTATACCGATGTCAATGGATGTACGGCATCTCCCTCTACTATTTTACCAGTAACAGTTGATCCTCTTCCGGTTCCAACATTAACAGGTAATGGTATAGTCTGCTTTGAATCTATCGAGACTTACACCACAGAATCAGGTCCGGGAATATCAAATTATATATGGACTGTTTCAGGAGGTACTATAATAAGTGGAGGGACAGCCACTGATTCAAATATTGAGATACAATGGGATGGTACAGCTCCTTTTCAGGTAAGTGTGAATTATGTTGATGTGACAGGTTGCAATGCAATTATTCCTACGATTTTACCGGTGAATGTAAATCCCAGGCCATCCTCATTTGTCTTTACAGGTAATACAACAATATGTGAAAATGAAAGCGCTGATTTATCCATAGCAATAACAGGAGGAACTCAACCTTACAACGTATACCTTTCTACAGATGGAGGGACAACAATAGCTGACTCTGTTTTTGTACCCGATGCGACACCATTAACATTCAATACTGGTCCGCTCTCAGTGACTACAGCGTACACGGTGGTCAGTGTATTCGATCAGAACGCCTGTACACTGGATCCGGCAAATCTGCCCCCTGATGTCAATGTTAACGTCAATCCGCGTGAGGATGTAAGCTTATCAATACCCAGTTCATCAGGGAATATGGGAAATCAACTTGTAATGCCTG
Organism: Cyclobacteriaceae bacterium; assembly: GCA_024644875.1. GTDB lineage: Bacteria > Bacteroidota > Bacteroidia > Cytophagales > Cyclobacteriaceae > JAGTVG01. The sequence goes on along the minus strand of JAHEGY010000002.1, from coordinate 69,201 downwards.
TTTCTGTTCAGGGATTTAATAACATTATAACCACGAATTTATCTATTACATGGGATGAAACTATAATTCGTTTTATTGGTGTAGAAAATATAGCCGGAATTAGCGAATTAGATCCAACTGATTTCAACCTGGCCGACTCATCTACCTTAACGCTAATATGGTCTGAATCAAGTGCAGCAGGCCAATCATTGGCGGATGGTCAAAGTTTATTTGAAATCCGGTACGAACTGATCGGGCCTGATTGTTTTGCATCAGCAATATCTTTTGCCAGCAACCCGATAAGTATTTCTGTGTTGGACGTGAATTTGTGTGATGCTAACCTGAGCCTGAATGATGGTTCTGTTAATGTGGGAGGATCGGGTGTTTCAAGCGCCCCGGTTTTGGCATTTTCAGATTCGCTCAATTGTTTAAATGATCCCATCCCACAATTAATAGCGGCAGGAGTTAATATACAATGGTATTCTGATTTGGCTTTGACCAATCTAATCGGAACAGGAAATACATATACGCCTGTATTAGACAATATTTCGCCACTTGATACAACCTTTTATGCTACACAGACCATCGGTACCTGTACAGAAAGCTTACCGGATTCTAGCAAGATCCGTTATATTGATGTACCATCCAGCCCACCTGTCCCAGGGCAGCGGCGTTATGAAATATGTGTGAACGATCCGGCACCGACACTAGCGGCAATTGGCAGCAATATATTATGGTATTCTGATCCCGGATTAACTAACCTTGTTGGTACTGGTAATACCTATACACCAGGACCAGCAGAATTGGATACTTCTATTCCTGATACTACCTATTTTTATATGGTACAGTCTAGCACATGTGGTTCAGGCCCGTATGATTCTGCATCTGTACATGTCAAGATCCAATCCTATCCGCCTATCGTAAATAACCTGACGAATGTTTGCGTTGGGGATCCCCAGCCTAATTTAACTGCTTTGGGAGCCAATATTCTTTGGTATAGTGATGCTGCTCTTACTACCCTGGTAGGTACCGGAAATAATTTCACACCTGATTCCACACTACTTGATATGTCATCAACAGGGACTGCCACTTTTTATGCCACTCAGGATGATGGATGTGGGGAAAGTGTTGGAGCAGAAGTTGTGGTAAATGTTATATGGTGTATTATTGATTGTAGTGGTATTACTTCAACGGTTACGACAGTCGATCCGGGTTGTAATGCAACGGATGGTGAAATCCAGATTCTGGCCTCTGGTGGAACAGGTTTCTATACTTACCAACTGATAACTCCGGATAGTATTCTCATTTCCAATCAAACTGGTTTTTTTGATAACATTGGTGATGGCACGTATGTTTATGAGATCGTAGATGATACAGCGATGTGCATTACAGAAAGGGATACGGTGGTACTTACTGACCCTTCCAATATAATTGCATCGGCCGATACAGCTTCATTTGTTAATTCTACCTGCTATAACCAACCCTGGGGCAGAGCTATAATAAATGTCACCGGAGGTTCTGATCCCTATGAGTATTCACTGAACGGATTCACCTGGGATACTTTTAATTCCGGAGAGTATATTGACAGCTTACCACCCCTGGGTACATATCTTATCCTTGTCAGAGAAAATGCCAGCTCATTATGTCTTGAACAGGTTCCGGTTACCATAAATAATGAATATCCCGAAATACAATTCACTTATTCAACTGCAGATGCAACCTGCAGTAATGATGATGGCAGTGTTATATTGGAAACAATTGGAGGAGGATTGGAGCCCTATCAAATATCTTTTGAGTTTGGTTCCTTCACAGCTATAGATCTGAATGATCTGCCTGTATATAATGGCCTTTCAGCCGGATTAAAGAATATCAGGGTAATGGATGTCAATAATTGTGTTGTAGAGGATCCTGATGTATTGGTCGATTTCCCCGGTTCTTTGCAGGCTAACATTCAGACCATAGCTCCAACCTGCGCAGGAGATGGCAAAGATGGTCAGGTCAGAATTTTTGTAGATTCAGCAGTGAATATTCACAAGCCACCGTATATGTACGGTTTTGCAGAGAATGATACACCAGAATCCGATGTGACTATGCAACCATTACCTTCAAATACCTGGGTTGCCATAGATACATTAGCTAATGGATTTTATTATGTCTTATTGTCTGGACCTACAGCATGTGGGAGCCGCACAGATATAACTTTAACTGGAGGTCCTACTGCTATTTCTTTTGATGTCAATGATATTGGCCGCATCCCCTGTAAAGGCGTTAATGGAACAGGATCGGTAACTCTGGGAAATGTTATCGGGGATTCTACGGCAATTTATCTTTTAGAGTTAATTTCCATTCCATCGATGAATATTGTATATAATGAGACACTTATTCAAGATGATTTTGTGGGAGGGTATACAATTGATGGCACTGTAACTGATCAGATAGTTGCCGGACAATACCAGATACAGCTATCCCAGAATCAATCCGGCTGTAATTTATCCTCGATCTCTGATGTATTTGAGATTCTTGAACCTGAATTTGAATTGGCATTTACTATAACTGGAGTAACTGAATCATGGGTGGATGTTGGAAGTGGTACTTTGTCAATTGAAGTTTCACCCAGCGGGGGTGACCCATATGAAACTAGAATTGAAACGATCATGTCTAATTTTCCAGGACAGGATATAGACAGAGACTGGGATGAGGTGATATGGGATGGAACAAATCTTACGTATATACATAAGGAACTTTACAGCGGTGTATATGAAGTGTCAGTCCGCGATGCTTATGGATGTGAAATATTTGAGGAGGTGACTGTCGGCTATGATACGGCCATCTTCGTGCCCAACGTTTTTACACCCAATGATGATTCGCATAACGATTACTTTTTTATAAGGAATTTGCCTCCTCCTGGATCAGGAACTCTTCTTATCGTATCCAATCGATGGGGAAGAACTATTTTTGAATCCAATGATTATAATTATAACAATCTCTGGGATGGTGGAGATAATCCAGATGGGACCTACTATTATAGATTAGATATTCCGGGAAAGGGAGTGTTTAAAGGTTGGATAGAAATATGGCGTGGAGGAAGTCGATGATCTTCTAGAGTGACCCCAAAAAAGCCATAGTATCCACATTGTCAGCATAATCCCATGGTTCTGGCAATTGAGCTTTTCCAAAAGGTATACTTCCTTCGAACCAGGCCTCCCTGGAAACAATGCATTGGACCTTCGATATATTACGTTCTAGGATCAATTTCAGATGTTTAACATCATTATACTTCTCATAATAAACACAAGCTATCGGAGAAACAATATCCTCGCTTTCCATGAGAGTAAAATAATCAGCATTAAAATAAGATCTGTTTTCCAGAGAGTATGTAGATAGCAGATAACGATAATTATTGTTGTATTTTGTGTGCTTTAAGATCCAACTATAATTATTAAAATGTGTAATTAAATTTTCAATATCGTAATTATCAGGTATGTATATCTTTGATATATTACGGCATCCCAGTCCAAAATAGCTGAATATATCATCGCTTAAACAGGTCAGATCCTGAACTTGTTCCTGGGCGTCGATTATGCAACAGCTTGTCCGGTTCTTTCGGATAACATAACGTATATTTTTATAATTATATTTAAAGTATCTTGCAGTGTTGTCACTTCCAGTAGCGATAACAGCATCCACTTTTTCAAGTGAATCGACAAAGGCTATGTCATCACCAATTTCCGGATCAATGGATCTTAAGATATTTACTAGATAGGGTATTAAAACATCATCATTATGACTGAGTTTAATAATGGCACGATGGCTACTTAATAATACTGTGATCAGGTCGTGAAAACCTACAAGAGGGATATTCCCTGCCATGATAATCCCAATATTCTTTTTAGAATTAGAAGATAAATCGTAATTCGATATCCATTCTTTGAGTTTTTCTTCATCTAGCAGGTAGGAAATTCCATACAATGCTTTAAGCACAAATTCCGGGACAAACCAGGGATTGTGTTTGCTGGCCTGATGAATTATTTCATCTTGATTATAAATAATCTTGTGAATTTCTTTTCCTAACCTGTAGAGAGAATTAATTTTTTTCTCGATATTCATAAAAATTCTTCTTCAGAATATCCTAACATAAACATATTGCGTTTAGATTTGTTTATTATTGATGGTGAAATTAATATAAATCCTTCGTATGGCTATAATAATTACCGATGAATGTATAAATTGTGGAGCATGTGAACCAGAATGTCCAAATACAGCGATCTATGAGGGCGGCGTTGAATGGACCTGGGGAGGTGGCACCAAGTTAACACAGGTAGAATTAGAAGATGGATCAGTTGTAGATTCCAAGGATAAACAGGAACCCTTCTCTGATGAATTCTATTATATTGTTTCAATGAAATGTACGGAATGTACTGGTTTCCACGAAGAACCACAATGTGCAGCTGTTTGTCCCGTAGATTGTTGTGTGCCGGATCCGGATTATGAAGAAGAACTTAAGGTACTCCAGGAGAAAAAGGCCTGGTTACACGGTGAAGGATAAGGATACACGGAAGTATTAATTCATTCTTGATCTCTTGATTAGATAAGATGAAAGAATCTTGTCGAAATCCTCATTTACATCTGCTTCAATAAAGTCAATCTTAAACTGGCCACATTTTAGTTTCAGGTCGTAATAGTATTTTTTAATTTCCTTTTTGTAAAACTCTTTTACTTCAGAAGGTTGTATTTTAACTTTTTGCCTGGTTTCAAGGTCTACAAACAGATAAGGCCTTTCTTCAAAGTCAAATTCATATTCAGTTCTCGGATCTGTTACGTGAAAGAGAAGAACCTCATGGTTATTGTGTTTTAAATGATGCAATGCATTGATAATATCTTTTATTTTATCCTTGTTATCAAACATGTCACTGAAAATAATTACCAGAGATCTCTTATGGATCTTATTGGCAATCTGATGTAGAACATCAGCCACAGCTGTTTTCTTTGATGTTTGACTTTGGTCAAGCAATTTCTGTAATTCCAGAAAAAGTTTATGAAGATGGGTTTTTGTAGATTTAACCGGACTTTGATATTCGATGGTATCTGAAAACGTGGTTATGCCGACAGCATCCCTTTGCTTATGTAAGAGGTATGCCAAAGCTGCTGAAGCCAGAACGCTGAAGGTTATTTTAGCTTTGTTTTTTACAGGATAATACATAGACGAAGAATTATCAATAACCAATTGACATCTCAGGTTAGTTTCCTCTTCGTATCTTTTGGTAAACAGCTTATCAGTTCTTGCATATACCTTCCAATCAATATCCCGGGTACTTTCTCCGGCGTTGTATAACCTGTGTTCTGCAAACTCAACAGAAAATCCATGATAAGGTGATTTATGCAAGCCGGTTATAAATCCTTCTACCATTTGTTTAGCCAGAAGGTCAATTGTGCTTATTTCCCTTATTTTTCTTAAATCAAGCTTCATTGAGTTATTAATTTTCTAATAAAAAGGCGAAATTTTAATAATGTCATAATTTGTTTTAATGCGTAAATGTAGAATGCTCCAAAATACTTGATTCTTCGCATTAATTTACCTTAGATTTGCATCTTACCTAAATAATATACTATATTTAATTCGATTTTACGGATTTTGTTTCTTAATCAACCAAAAATAATAGGATTGTGGAAGAGAACAAGGAAAATGGAAAAAATGAAATTTACTCTCAGAGGGTGAGAGCTGGTAAAAGAACGTATTTTTTTGATGTTAAATCCACCAGGTCTAATGACTATTACCTTACGATTACGGAAAGTAAAAGGCGCTATAAGGAGGAAGGATATTACTACGAGAAGCACAAAATCTTTTTATATAAGGAGGATTTTGACAAATTTGTTGATGCGCTGAAAGGGACTATCGATCATGTGAAGACAGAATTATTGCCTGAATATGATTTTTCTCAGTTGGCATCGGCTAAAACTGAAAAAAAAGCAGATTCGACTGAAAGTGAGTTAAAGTGGGAATAGAAAAATTGAATGGAATTGATGGCCCTTGATATTGTCAAGGGCTTTTTTATTTAGCTTGACTATTTGAGTATGAGGAAACCGATTATTTATATTATCCTGGGAATTAGTTTATTTATTTTCCTGGCATGGTATTTTTCTAACATTTTTTTCTATCTGGTAATTTCCGGAATTTTGGCTACAATTCTGCGACCATTAGTCGATTATATCCATAAGGCCCAGGTATACAGGGTACATATTCCAAGAGTACTGTCAGTGCTGGCTTCTTTTGCAGTATTTATTTTAATTGTATTTCTTTTTATCTCAGTTTTCATTCCTCTAATAAATGAACAGATTGGAATTCTGTCATCATTGAATTATGAGAATATTATATCACAAGTAAGTGTGCCAATTAATAATCTGGAGAATTTTCTAATTCAGAATAATTTATACAATCAACCGGAAGGAACATTGATGACCAACATTCAGGACAGTATCGCAGCGTTCATCAATGAAGGCGGAGCAATCAATATCGGGCTGATCATCAATAATCTTTTTTCAGTGGCTGGCAGTGTCACAATTGGTATCATGGCAGTGATATTTATTACTTTCTTCCTATTATATGAAAAGGGCATATTCAGAAAGGTGGCATTAAAAATGGTTCCTAATAATTATTTTGAAATGGTTATTACTGCTTTTGCCAAAATTGAAAAACTCCTTTCCAATTATCTTATCGGATTACTTGTTCAGATGACCGCCATATTTACACTGGCTACTATTGGCTTATCTATAGTAGGAGTAAAGTATGCAGCATCGATTGCTCTATTCGCGGCCGTTGCTAATTTAATTCCCTATCTTGGTCCGATATTAGGTGCAGCATTTGGGATTGTGATATCACTATCGGTTTTAGATTTTAATTCGGTGAATGAAATATTGTTTATGATCCTGAAAATTATTACCGTTTTTGGAATCGTTCAGATAAATGATAACCTGGTATTTCAGCCTCTTATTTTTTCGAAAAGTGTAAAAGCACATCCTTTGGAAATTTTTATCATTATTTTTGTGGGGGCAACACTGGGAGGGATCATTGGAATGATAGCAGCCATTCCTGTTTATACCATCGTTCGGGTAAGTTTTATCGAATTTTCCAGTGGTTTTAAACAATATCAGATCTTTAAAAATTAAGTAAGGTATGGGATTACGTTGTGGGATAGTTGGATTACCAAATGTTGGTAAATCTACCTTATTCAATTGCTTGTCAAATGCAAAAGCCGAGGCTGCGAACTACCCCTTTTGTACGATCGAGCCAAATGTGGGGATTATTACAGTTCCTGATGAGCGAATCAATAAACTCGCCGAACTTGTAAATCCCAAGAAAATAACACCAACGGTAATTGAGTTTGTTGATATAGCTGGTCTCGTAAAGGGAGCCAGTAAAGGTGAAGGACTGGGAAATCAGTTTTTGGCGAATATTAGGGAGGTGGATGCTATAGTTCACGTAATTCGATGTTTCGAAGACGAGAACATATCTCATGTGGATGGCAATATTGACCCGGTTTCTGATAAGGAAATAATTGAAACTGAACTGCAGTTAAAAGATCTTGAAACCATTGAGAAAAGGATCCTGAAAACTGAGAAAACAGCCAAATCTGGAGATGTTAAATCAAAAAAAGAAATGATCATTCTGGGGAAAGCTAAAAAACATCTCGAAGAAGGTAATAGTATCAGGAATATGGAAATGGCTGTGCCAGAGAACCAATTGTTGAAAAAAGAACTTCAGTTGTTAACTTCCAAACCGGAGATTTATGTAGCTAATGTTGATGAGGAATCTATACATGATAATAAATATACCCGGCAATTGAAAGATTCTATACCTGACCCCAATCGTGAGGTCATTACCATATGTGCTTCTCTGGAGGCCCAAATTGTTGAATTGGATGAGGAGGATAAGAATTTGTTCCTTCAGGAATATAGTTTAAAGGAGTCCGGATTGATTCGTTTAATTCATGCAAGCTATAATATCCTCGATCTGATAACATTTTTTACAGCAGGGGAGAAGGAAGTACGGGCCTGGACGGTGCGTAAAGGATCAAAAGCTCCCCAGGCCGCAGGGGTTATACATACCGATTTTGAGCGTGGATTTATCCGAGCGGAAGTTATAAAATATGATGATTATATATTCTACAAGAATGAAAATGCCTGTAAGGAAGCTGGTAAATTATTTGTAGAGGGTAAAGATTATGTTGTTAAGGATGGTGATGTAATGTATTTCAGGTTTAATGTATAAATTGCACCTGAATTTTATTTATTGAAAAAAAGTATTAATTTATACTCTGAAAGAATATATTTTATTTTCAAACTTAGCGTTATATTGGAAAAACTCTATTTTGATAGACTTTTTATTGAAAATGTAAACAATTTTTTATCTTAATTAGTTTACTTTTGAAAAATAAACCCATTTCTATTGCAAATTTTTACTAGTACTTTTTAACACTTATAAATTTTTAGAGCATTGAGGATCAGATTAATTTTTATTTTAAAGAATAAAGGTGGATATGTTCCATTTCATCATCAGTATCTCCTTACCCAGCTAATCAAAGGTATCTTGCTTAAAGGTGGGAAAGAGGAATACTTCAACTATATCGGATATAACTTTTCGGGATTAAAAGGACAGACCAAGATCAGCCGTAATGGATTACATTTCTTTTCGAGCAGGGTAACTCTGGTCATTTCCTGCATGAATAAGGACTTTATTGACTATTTTGTAAAGAATGTGTTTGATTTTCCGCAGCTCGAGGTAGGGAATCTTACTTTAATCCCTGAAATGGTCGAAGAAGAACAAATGATTGATTTTGAAAATGTCAATAAATACATCTGCATTTCTCCCATCGTGTTGACTTCACCAAAATTCAACGATTCCGAAGGTAAAAAATTCATTCATCCGGAGACAGATGAGTTTTCAGATCTATTATACGAATCCACCATTCTCAGAATGAACCAGTCGAAACTGTTTACGCCTGAACAACTTAAAACCTTTTTTAAGTTTCAGCTGGTACCTGATCATTCTTATCTTGTGAAGATTGAGCAAAGCCAGAAAAAATTTGCCAGGATTTATCCTGTTTTCGATCAGGATGTTAAATATGAGGTCCGCGGTTATACTTTCCCGTTTACACTATATGCAGCTCCTGAAGTACAGAAATTTGTCTTTATCCTGGGCTTAGGTGCATTTACTCATAAGGGATTTGGAATGCTGGATCTGGCTAATATCGATCCTACCAAAAGGACAAAAGAATACAAGGTGGAAAACTATATTTAGTTCCTTCGGCCAGTATTGAACGATACATATCCTGCGAGAACATCATATGTTCTGCCTTGTGGTTTAATATAAACCAGGATTTCATAATCATTCTCTGTTTCAAAATGACTCCCTTCAACTGCATATAAATCATCTGGAGTGTAATAGATATAATCATACCATCCCTGTTTTAGTAGAGCATCTGCTATATAACCTTTCAACTCATCATCGTATTTCATTTTATATTCTGGAAGCAGGTCGTAATTGCTTAGTTTTCCGAATATGTATATGTCCGAGTTAAGCTTTTGAGGGGATTGAAGGAAGAAATGAACGTTAACGTAATCGGATTCAAGTCTGGGATCCTGCCCATCAATATTAGATATAATAAAGCCCCCATTAAGATCATCCCAGATGCTGTAGAATTCCTTTTTCCTAATCTTATCCTGAAGCAAAAATGCATCTACCCTGTCTTCCTTGATGAATACACGGTCTACATTTCTGCCGGGAGCGATCACAGAATTCAGATCGAAAAACCTGAATTCATTACCTCCGAAAAAATTATTTTCTAAATTGAAGGGCCTGTATTCCAATTCTTTCTTAAATTCATCAATCTGGGTTGGTTTCAAATTATATATTGCTGTAACCCATGACTGGTTCTGACGCACAACTACTTTTATATCTCTTTGTGGATTGAACAAATCAATTTTACTGTAGTTAAGGATAAAATCAATTTGCTGATGTGTCCTCTGCTCCCGGACCCCCATAGATTCACCATACGAAAATGCAATATTTATTATCTGATCATATATCATGAATCTTTTAGAAAAAGCCAATTCATCCGGATTGTCTCTATCATAGACAACAAGCAGATAATTACCGGGAAGAACGACCCGTGGTAACACAAAAGTGTAATGAGTGTATGGGATCCTGGAATAAACGCTATATTCATATTCATGTATATCAAATTCATTGTAGGCCGATAAGTATTCAATAGATCTTATGTCTGATGGTTGCCAATCCCAGGTACAGTGAATAATTTTTGCCTGAAAATATCCGGCATCCTGATATAACTCATCAAATTCGAGTATTAATTGGTTCGGTGAAGCTATGTTAATCGCCGGTGGCTCGATTTTTGATCTGATATTCTTGTCGGGATACAGGTTTACAGTCTTTATATCGGGATTATAAATAAAATCCCTGTATTCCAGATCGGTATTATTCTTTAAATGGTTATTGGATTTTGAATAGACTTTTTTAATTGAATAGTCGTTAAAAAAGATAATAAGAGCGAAAATAACGAAGGTTGCTTTTTTCATTTGTTATATTTAAACGATAAAAATAGAAATTAATTTAATTTCCAACCAAATATATCATATTGGTGTCATTAGATAAAATCGATGCCAATAAGATGTCAGGCATTGAATGGAAGATTTCAAACAATTAATTAATGACTGCATAGCTGAAGATCGGAAAGCTCAGAAAAAGCTTTACGATCTTTTTGCATCGAAGATGATGATGATCTGTTTTAGATATTCAAAATCAGATTTGGAAGCAGAAGATATATTGCAGGAATCGTTCATTAAAATATTTAAGAACCTGAAAAATCTGAGAGAATATACAAATGTAGCAGCCTGGATTAAAAAGATAGTCATAAATACTGCTTTGAATTATCAACGAAGTAAGTTGTATCTATACCCCATGGTCAATGTAGAACATTTGAAAATATCTTATGATGAAAATGTAGCGCTTTCTAATTTTCATCATGAGGAATTGCTGAATATGATCCAGGATCTTCCTCTTGGGTGCCAGGTTATTTTTAACCTTTATGCCATTGAGGGATACACGCATAAGGAAATAGCTGAGCAACTTAAAATTAGTGAGGGGACATCAAAATCACAGTATTCCAGAGCTAAATCTTTGTTGCAACTGAAATTAATTGAGAGTGATAGAGGAAATTATGAAGAAGCTGAACGATAATTTCGAAAATAGATGGAAGGAAAAGTTTGAGGATACTGAGGCAACACCTGCAGCATCCGTGTGGGATAGAATCGATGCTTCAATGGCAGGGAATGAACTAAAACGATATAAAAAGAAATTGTTCTATTATCAGATAACTGCTGCAGCATCAGTCTTACTGGCTTTATTATTTGGATCCTATATTTTATATAATCTTGTTTCGAATTCAGGATCTGAGCAACTCGTAAGCCTACCTTCTCCTGTTATAGAAAGTAATGGTAACAAGGTAGATCCCAAGGATACTCAAGCAGAACGTATACCGAACCTGCAAGATATTGACAATGCTGTTTCTGAAGCTAATTTGAATAAGGCCAATCCAAATAAAACAATCCAAAACAGGGCTACCCTTAATAAGCAAAAAATTGATGATAATTCAGAAAGTGTAATTGCATTTCAGACTTCCAACCACCTAAAAGATAATAAACAGTTGGACTCTGGTGGAAATTATTTGAAGAATTATGCGGTTTTATCTTATCATCCTGAATCATCATTTAACGTGCCTTATGAAAAACCAGGGAGAAAACTTTATCTTCAGAAGAAAGTAAATCCATTTGATGAACCATACCTAATACCTTTGGAAATTGAAGAAGAGGAAGAGGATCCCGGTAAATTGTGGGCTGGTATAATGGTGTCTTCCGGTGTCTTTGATCCAAACATAAATTATAATGGATCTCCGGATATTATGGCTGATGCTACTCCCAATACACTTGGTTCTGTAGAGCGTATTGATGCTGCAAGTGCGGACCTTCAAAGTCAATCGAACTTCCTTGCTTCCTATAAACCTGAGGAATCAGGTTATAATTCAGAAATGTCCGTATCTTATGGTCTGGATTTTGGATATAAATTCAGCAAGAAATTCGTTCTGTTTAGTGGGGTAGGATACCAGCATAATTTTGGTTCTACGTCCGTAAATACCTATATCGAACCGACAGAAAGTCACGCGAAATATGCAAACCATGCCATTGTAATTGAGCGGGCCAGCCCTGAATCAGGACTAAATTCTTATAATGAATTGAATTCAGAGGTCCAATTGAACAGTACTTTTGAATTCTTAACAATTCCTGTGAATTTTGGATACTTCCTGGTAGATAGAAAATTCAAATGGTTAATGACTGCAGGGGTAAGTACTGATATCTTTATTAAAAATAGCATTGAAGATTCGCAGAACTTATTTGATCCGGTTCAATATAAGTTGGGCGATGATTCACCATACAATTCTATATACTTTAACGGCAGGTTTGGAACTATGGTGAACTACACTTTTTTAAAAAATTATCAGCTGAGTCTTGAACCATCCTACAGGATTGGATTGAATGAATTGACTAGTAGTAATGCAAGGTTCAGCAGTCGACCTTCCGCGTTTATGATTTCTGCCGGGATAGCTTATGTCTTTAAATAGAATTATGAGCAGAACCGTTTATGATAATTAGATATTTAACAAGAGTAATTTTGTCAATTAATGTTAAAACTATGAATATGCTTAGATTTGGGAGTGTTTTGGTGTTGATTTCATTGTTTTTATCCGGATGTGGTCTGGATAGTGGAGCCCCTGCAAATCCGGATGGATTATTGATTGAACGTAGTTTTTTCGATGAAGGAGATGAGGGTTGGATCGCAGAATTTGCTGACTATCCGGAAGGATTTGAGGATTCAATGAAATTGGAATATATACCCAGTCCATTGTTCATCTCAGAATCTATTGGAAATGTTTCCGCTTTTAAACAAAGTGGCCATGCCACGAATTCTGATTTATTCATGTTCGTGAAACAGCAGATATCAGGTCTGCAACCAAATTCAAGATATACCATAAAAATTGAAGTAGAACTTAATTCTCAACTTAAAGAAGAGTATGCAGGTGATTTGGATAATTTTGAATATGGATCCTTCCTGAAAGTTGGGGCATTCAAGACGGAACCGAAAACAATCATAGAACAGGATGAGGATAACCCGGATGTCTCTCTTGTTAAAACCGATTTTGATAAAGGGGAAGATGATCAGGGCGGTCAGGACATGACTATGATAGGAAGACTGGAATACACCGGACTTGGTGAAAAACCGGTCATGCTGAATGGTTCAAATTCTGATTTTCCGATTTATGTTGCCACCGATGTAGAAGGAAAACTCTGGATTGCCGTTGGGATTGATACCAACATACCTGTATATCAGGAGGTTTCCTATACTTACATCAATGCTACATTTCAATTTGAGGACACCCTTTAATACGGTGGGATTACAACCATAGGATTTCAAGGCGTGTCATTATATCAAAACCCAAATAATCAGAAATCATGAAAAGGATTGGAAATTTTGCAGCCTTAATCTATCTGTTAGGCATTTTTTTAAGTGGTTGTACTGATGATTGCGATTCAAGACTCTATTATACCTATCTGGAACCGGTTTATATGACCACCCAGGAGATTCGGGAAGCCTTCGAATTTCGGGAGCCTGTTGAGCTATCCTTTCCGGGCAAGATCTACCTGTATGGAGATTACTTATTTGTTAATGAAGTTGGAAAAGGAATTCATATCATAAATAACACTGATAAAAGGAATCCTGTAAATATTGGATTCGTCAATATACCTGGCAACTATGATATGGCTGTAAAGGGTAATATCCTTTTTGCTGATAATTATGTTGATCTTCTTGCACTGGATATTTCCAATACAAATGATGTTAAGCTTGTTAAAAGGCTTGAGGGGGTATTCAACGATCATTATCACTATGAGTTCCTGGATCAAAATCAGGAGGCTGTAGTTGTCGCCTATGAAGAAACCGATACGGTCTGGTATGATAATCCGGATTGTGGCGGTGTAATGCCTCCATTTTTAAGAGCTGAAGGTGGATTTGTATTCGCAGGAGCAATGAACGATTCCGCTGTTCCCAATTCTGCTCCACCCTCATCTGCATCTCCAACGGGTATCGGAGGATCGATGGCGAGGTTTGCCATTGTTAACGATATTTTATATACCATAGGCAGTTATAACCTTGGGGTATTTGACATAACAAGCACTTCAGATCCAGTATTCGGGAATAATGTGGAAATTGGATGGAATATAGAAACAATTTTTCCCTATGAGAATAACCTTTTTATCGGAGCTCAGAATGGCATGTATATTTATGATATTTCGGAGCCATCTGCACCGGAATTTATGTCGACGTTTGCCCATGTCAATAGTTGCGATCCTGTTGTGGTTAATGAGGATTATGCCTTTGTAACACTTCGGTCCGGAACAGAGTGTGATGGATTTACCAACCAATTGGATGTAATTGATATTAGTAACCTCTATAACCCATTCCTTATAAAAACCTATCCTATGAAGAATCCACATGGGCTGGGATTGGATGGAGATGCTCTGTTTATCTGCGAAGGTGAATGGGGACTGAAAATATTCAACGCATCTGATGTAAATACCATTACGAGTAACCAAATAAAACACTATACTGAAATGCATTCCTACGATGTAATTCCTTTCAATGATAATTTAATCATGATTGGAAGAGATGGATTGTATCAGTACGACTATTCTTCTCTTGAAAATATTCAATTATTGAGCCATCTGCCGATTTCTAACGAGATCCAGTAAACATGACTAAGTACATATTCATTATGCTGATGCCAGTAATTCTGGCGATTGGATCAGTATACGGCCAAACAGATACTAGATTAAAAGTGTCAACGACCACTACTAATGGTGACCGGGTCAATGGTTATATAAAAGTAAGATCTCTACCTCCCTACCTGACAGTATATTATAATTCTTTAGACAGTATGGTACTGAATACTCAACTCCTGAGAACGGCCAGCTTCCGGAGGTATAATAATTCTGATATCCCGGCTGATGGTAAAAACAAATATTCCCAAAAGTTAAAAATCCAGTATTTTAACAATACACTGGTTGGGATTCTCTCTGGTAAAAGTAATGATGATACCCAACCTGTAGCGAGTCTTACAGTGGAGACAATAAATGGAATTCGTATCTACCGGTATTTATCCGTTGGACTGGGTATAGCCTATGATCAATACAATTCCACGGCCGCCTTGCCATTTTTCGTTTCATTTAGAGGGGATATTATTGATCACATTTTTACACCATTTTATTTTGTCGACCTTGGATACGGAAGCGCCTGGGATACCAACCAGGAAAACAATGGATGGGAATTCATTGATGTAGAGGGAGGCATGATGTTTCATTCTGGCATTGGACTTAAGATGTATAGTGGTGACAGGGTAAATGTAATGATCGCCCTGGGATATAAAATGCAGAAAACAGTTTATCACCAGGATTGGGGCGGAGGCGGAGAAAGAGTAACGGACCGCTCATATAAAAGGCTGAGCTTTAGGATTGGGATTGGCTTTTAACCAATTGTAAGCTCCAATTCTTCGATTTCATTGAACATCTTTTCCCAGGCTCTGTGCTTCTTATTGATTTTCATTTCAAGATTTTCGAACTCCGTGGTCATCCCTGATAGCTTTTCATAATCGGAATATACTTCTGGTTTCAACATCTGATTTTCAACTTGCTCCTTCTTTACTTCCAGTATGGATATTTCCTCCTCCAGCCTCTGTAATTTATTATGCAATGAATTTAATTTATTCTTCAACTTTTTCTGGTCTTCAAATGATCTGGATTTGGAAATCTTTTTAGATCTTTCTTCATGTTTTTGTGGTTCTGTTTTCTTCACCTGGTTTAAATTACCTTCCCGATATTCATAATCAGAATAAGTGCCGGGATATTCTCTTATTTTCCTATTTTCTATATACCAGATCTTGTTAGCAATGGCTTCAATAAACTGGCGATCATGTGATACCATTATCAATGATCCCCGGAATCTTCGCAAAGCTTCTGTTAAAATGTCCACAGAGGCAATGTCAAGGTGGTTTGTAGGCTCATCCATTACCAGAAAATTAGCATTGGATATGAGGGCCTTGGCAAGGGCAACCCTGGCTTTTTCTCCCCCGGAAAGATTTTTGATCTTTTTGAATACATCATCTCCGGAAAACAAAAAAGAACCAAGGATAGACCTCAGCTCGAGTTCACTATATTCTGAAGCGGTTTGTGTAAGCTCCTCAAGAGTATTGTTCTTGTAATTCAAGGCATCAATTTGATGCTGTGCATAATAGGAAATATTTACATTATGACCTGGGGTACAAGATCCCTCAAAAGGGATAGTATGTGAAATGATCTTAAGCAGAGTACTCTTCCCCAATCCATTGGCACCTATCAGGGCAATTTTATCATTCCTCATTATACTCGCTGATGTCTGATCGAAAATCCTTGTTTTACCATAGGATTTCGAAATCTGCTTTAGGTCAAGCACATGTTTACCGGAGGGCTGTCCCAGTCTGAATTCAAACCTTATATCCTTGTTATTATCCCTGGATTTCTCCACAAGTTCAATTTTATCCATCAACTTGATCTTTGACTGAACTTGTCTTGCTTTTGTAGCTTTTGCCCTGAAACGATTAATAAACTTTTCGGCTTCCTTAATTTTTTTTTGCTGGTTCAAATGGGCATTATCCTGAATCTCCTGCCGCATCATTTTATCTTCAACATAGTTTGAATAATTCCCGGTGTATTGAACAAGTTTCAGGTCCTCTATTTCAATTATTTTGTTGGTGGTATTGTCAAGAAACCGCTTATCATGTGAAACTATTATTACGGATCCGTCATAGGATTTTACGTAATTTTCAAACCACTTAATAGATGGTAGATCAAGATGGTTTGTCGGTTCATCTAACATCAGGATTGAAGGCTTTTCCAGCAGGAGTTTGGCTAGCATAACCCGCATTTTCCATCCACCGGAAAACTCGCTTATCGGCCTGGTTAAATCGCTCGTTTTAAAGCCTATCCCCTCCAATATTTCCTCAGCTTTGGATTGTAAGGAATAGCCACCTTTAATCTCAAATTCTTCCTGTAATTGAGCCAATAGCTCTATTTTCTTTGTATCATGATCGTTTTCAACCTCGATTATCAGGCTATCGATTTTCTCCTTTATTTTTAATAACGAATCGAATGCCTGCAGGGCAATTGAAAGTATAGGCAGGGATTCATTTATAATGCTTATCTCCTGATATAATATCCCTATATTGCAATCTTTCTGCTTTGAAATGGAACCGCTATCTACTTGTAGATCACCCAATATAATCCTCAATAACGTTGTTTTACCGCTACCATTGGGCCCAACCAAACCGACTTTGTCTTTCTCATTAATATGCAATGAAGCATCTTCGTAGATCGGACGGCCTCCTATATAGTATGATAGATCGTTAATGGATAACATTTCAGTAATTCTTTAATTCAGCAAAAATAAGGATTTATGCTCGAATATTTATAAAAGAAATATTCAGGGATTTAAATGATGTTTACTTCAGGCTGTAGTTCAATGCCAAATTTCTGAGCAACATCTTTTTTGATTCTTTCCGATAAACGCAATATATCCTTACCTGAAGCGCTGCCCATATTCACAAGCACAAGTGGCTGGCTAGGATTTACTCCTGCATCCCCAATACGTTTTCCTTTCCAGCCACATTCCTCAATTAGCCAGGCTGCAGGTATTTTATAATTAAATTTGTCAACCTGATAAGATGGAATTCTGGGGAATTCGGCTTTTAATCCTTCAAAATCAGTTTTATCTATGATCGGATTTTTAAAAAAGCTTCCAGCGTTTCCGATTTTAGCCGGATCAGGAAGTTTACTTTCCCGGATATAGATAACAGCATCACTGATGTTTTTAGCGTTTATCTCTTTCAGGTTAAGCAATCCCAGGGTATCCTGGATCTTATCGTAAGATATATTAAATGATGGTTTCTTATTTAATTGGAGTGTTATTGATTTTATAAAGAACCTGTTTTTGTATCGGTTTTTGAATATACTTGACCGGTATTCAAATTCACAATCTCTGGCGTTGAAGAGAAAAACTTCCCCTCCTTTTAAATCCAACGCTTCTACCTGATCGATAAATTGCTTTATTTCAACTCCGTAAGCACCAATGTTCTGTACAGGAGCAGCACCTACGGTTCCGGGTATTAGTGATAAATTCTCAAGTCCCTGCAGGCCCATTTCAATCGTTTTGATTACAAGGCTATGCCAATTCATGCCAGCTTCAATTCGTAACCACGCATATTCTTCATTTTCCTTGATCGTGGAAATATCTGATAAACCTGTTTTGATACAGGTACCTTCAAAATCACGGGTGAAAAGAATATTTGATCCATCACCCAGTATTAAAAATGGTATTTTGTTAAAACCGGTTCTATTAATTAATTCAGCATAATCTTCTTCGCGCTCAATAAGAATAAGCTCATGTGCAAGGGCATGAACTTTAAAATAATTGTACGAAATGAGAGGATGATTATGTAGTATTTTCATTTAGATTATTTTACAAGCCCAAACCATATCATAGCCGCAATTAACTATTTTCTTGAAAATTTCTGAATTTGTTTTATTCTGTATTAAGATCCTGATTTAAAGATAAGATATATTATTTATATGGATTTTATTTAATTTATCGGGCAAATGTAAAAAGTGACAGTCATTTTTATGAGATTTGCTGAATAGTGTTTTAGAAATTAAAGGAAATAGAAGTGAAATCGACCTGCTTAACTGTATTCTTTCTCATATCTTTTATTGTACAAAATGGTATGGCTCAAAAAATGTTCTGGAATGATATGACAGCTGATGATAAAGAATACGCCATCGAAATTGCCGATAAGTTCAAAGAATATGTTCATTCGGCTAATATTGAGGATCTGAGAAAATTAATTTTTGAAGGTATAGTATATACAGGTAATGGAGAATGGATTAATCATGAAGATGTATATCCCGAATTAAAGAAATTATCCAATTCAGTAGATTTCTCTACATCAGATTCATTTGCCTATACTTTTGATGAGTTCCTGGATAATCATACCAATAATATATTGATTGGCCGATGTTACGATGTGTTTGATAATCACTCAGTGTTGGTAGTATTCAATTTTGAAAAGGATGGAAAAATTGAAGAATGCCTGCTCTCCATCAGGAAAAAAAGAAATTCGACATGGAAAATACACGGAATAATTGGTTTGTTATCAAATACAAATTCACGTATGAATGTTGACACAAATCTGTTTAGGGAAGAAAAAATATCTGATATTGGGATTTCGATCCCTGTTCCCAAAGAGTTTGATAAATCTGATCACATAAATGGACAAACAATATATTATTATGAAGGAAAATCTGGCCGTGATGCAGCAATTCAGGTAATGACAGATGATCTGAAAGCTAAAATATATTATTATACATACAAATTTGTGGAGCATAATAATCAGCAATTCAAAATGTCCAACCTGGTTGTAAAATATGTTCCTGCAGGCATAAAGTATGAGTATGAGGTTATAGATCCAAGTACTGGTACTTCTAACAAAGGGATTACTGTAGGAATGGAAAGGGCTGGCAAGGTTGTTTTAATTCAATATTATTCCTTTTTAAACGTGTATAAAAAAATTAAATCCAGGGTAGACTATACCCTGTCAAACGTTAATTTATAAGTGCTCACTGGGCAGTAATTTTTTATACCTTCAGAAGTTAAAAAGACCTTTTAAGGTTTACTTTAGATGAAATAACAGCAGATTCGTTCCCGGCTTCATCTCTAAATCTGATAAATATTATTTTTTCACCATCATCTCCTGGTAAAACATAGTTGGATTTTTCAGACTTATAGGGCTCCCATGAAACACTTTTCAAAGTAGGATCTGTTCCAATGGCCATTTCATAAGCACCTTCAGCCTTAATTTGAATATCTACTTTTTTGTCCGGATCATTTGTCCAACCTTGTCCGTTTCCAATAACAAAATTTTCAGGTTTTGGAGGGATTCTGTCAAGTGTAATTGTAGAATTAAGGGGCTTGGTTATATTACCGGCTTCATCCCTGAAGGCAATCCCAATCTGTTTTTTGCCATCATCTCCCAGAAGAACATATTCTTTCTGAGAAGAATAAGGCTCCCAATTCCCTGGTGCCTGACCTTGCTGCACTATTTTCATTTCTGTTGCTTCAGTCGCTTCGATCTTCAAAGTAACTTTTTTGTCTCTGCTGTTAGTGAATTTTTCCCCTTCATTTATTGTGAAGGACAATGCCTCAGGAGGTTTTGTATCAAGTGTTACTGATCCTGTGATAACATCAGTTTCATTCATGGCCTTATCCCTGAATTTAATATAAATATTCTTTAGCCCTTCACCACTGGAAACTTCAAACACTTTTTTAGGAACGAAAAGTTCCCATCTGCCATCTTCGAAATTAGCATCTTCTGTGACAAATACCTTATCAGCCCCCTCTGCAGAAAGTTCAAGGGGAACCTTCCTGGCTCCTGGCTGTACAAATTTTTGGTTCGCATTAAATATAACAGTTGGATTGGTTGGGCCAACCCTGTCTAATATTATTCGATCACTATATCTGCCAGAATAATTGCCCGCTTCATCCTGAAGCACGAGGTATATGGTCTTTAAACCATCTTCACCTTCCAGGGTCCATTCTTTTTCTTCCACATATTCTTCCCAGTCTATTGAAGGGCTGGTAGGATCCGAAATAGGGTTATTGGAAATAGCCATTTTTATAGCATCCGGGGCTTTGATCTTCAAAATTACTTTCTTCTGTGGGTTATTACAGAAATCTGATCCATCTTCAATAACAAATTCCTCACATATCGGAGGGGAATAATCCAGTTTTATTTTATCTGTGATCAATTCCGAAATATTCCCGGCGGGATCTTTGAATTTTGCATAAAGTTCTTTTTCCTCTTCTTCCTCAGAAAACACCCAGGTTGTTACATTCCTGAAAGTCTCCCATTCTAAACCAGTAAACTCAGGATCTTCACTGATCATAAAATGAGAAGCTCCACGGGCAGATAGCTGAACAGCTGCTTTACGAGCTGAGTTTGTCAGCCATTCATTACCTTCGTTAATAACCATGTTCAACTCACTGGGTGGTTGTCGATCAAGTATAATGGAGGATGTAATGACATTTGAAAAATTGCCGGCTTCATCCCTTAATCTGAGGAATACTGTTTTAACGCCATCTTCACCATCAAGTACCCAGTTACTGATTTCCGGAACAAAGGGCTCAAGTTTGATATCGGTAAAATCCGGTTTGTTTGTGAGTTGATAACCTTTTCCGTCTTCTGTAATTATTTTAATATTTACCAGTTTATCTGGATTATTGACAAACTTGGAACCATCATTTATTGTGATTTCTCCATTTGGCGGCTTGGTATCCAGGGTGATCATCGTATTAACAACTTCTGATATATTGTTGGATTCATCCTTAAATCTCATATATACTGTTTTTGGACCATCCCCGGGAATAAGTGACCAATCAACTTTTGTAGGTTCAAATTTCTCCCATATTTCCATGTTTGAAATGGCATTGGTATTGTTAATCTGCATGTGGGAAACATCCTCCACATCCATATTTATATTCACTTTTACGGATGTTGACCAGGCACTTCCATCATTAATATTAACATCGATCACCTTTGGGGGGATCCTGTCAAGAATGACCTTTGCCTGGGCTATTTCTGAGTGATTTCCAGCTTCGTCTATAAGCTTTGCATAAATTGTCTTCATACCATCCTCATCAGCAGGTAATTGCCAATTATTTATAACATCTCTGAAATTCTGCGGATTTGCATCTGCAAAACCTATTTGGTTACTTATCATCAGCTTTACAGTCAGCGGATTAACCCTGGTCGTTAAGCGGATATTTACTTTCCCATCTTTATGATTTGTAAATCTTTTATCTCCATTTATTATGATATTCGGAGGAGGGGGGCCTGACTTGTCAAATATAATTTCATCTTGAATAACCGTGGTTGTTCTGTTCTTTGCTTCATCCATAAAATATACCCTGACAACCTTGGTCCCTTCGGTGGAATCGAGCGACCATTCAATTTCCATATGTTCCTGACCCTCATTTACTTCATAAGGAATCGTCTCTGACTTTCCAGAACTTACAATACGGACCATGGCCGCATCTTTAGCATGAATTTTTAATACAATCTTGTTGTCTTTCGTGAATTTTGAATCATTGTTAATCACAATAGATCCTTGCTCAGGCGGGTTTGTATCTAGTATAATATCATCACTGATAACCTGGCTTATATTCCCTGCGCGATCTTTAAATTTAGCATAAACTGTTTTATTGCCATCCCCACCAGCACCATCCAGCAACCATTTCTTTGTACCTCCCATTGTTTCCCACTTTGAATCACTGAAATCACTTTTATTGCTGAAAATCATTTCATCGAGATCCTCTTCAGTAGAACGGACATAGATCAGAACTCTTCGCTTTTCATCCCCGGAATATTTCTCATCATTATTTATCGATATCTGAATATCTTGTGGTGGGGTAGTATCAAGTATTATTTTTGAAGATTCAACCGGAGATATGTTACCTGCAATATCACGCAATTGTGCGTAAATTGTCTTTTCCCCATCACCTTCGGAAAGCGTTAAATTTTTCTTATCAGCGGAGTATTTTACCCAGGGAACATCATTTAAAGAAGGATCCAGGCCGATTTTCATTTCTGCAATCAAGCTGTCTCCCAGTTTCATAGATTTTATCTCAAGAGATATTTCAGTTTGGTTAGTGTATCGATTACCCTCGTTTATTCGGAAAGCTATTATTGGTGGTAAATTACTCGAAAATAGTGGTAAGGATATCGCTAACTTAAAAAGTATACCAATTATGAAACCGTAAACAATCTTAACTTTTAAAAACTTCTTTTTCTGCATTTTATTGAAAAAACCTACCCCAATCTAATATTATAACATGCTTAATGAACGAAAAATAGCATTATATAATATATTAAAAAAGCATAATTTATAGAAAAAGTATAAATTATATAACTTTTTTAAGAAAAGAAAAGATGGAAATTAAGAAATGATAGCAGAAATACTCTTCGTATTAATCCCGAAATTGCTACTGATATCTGATCGTCCAGGTATTCGTATATAGGCTTTAAAACAATTCCGTAAACCCTATCTCAGGAAATCATTTAAATCCGTATAATCCAGGTTAAAGGCATCGGCTACTGCCTTATAAACTACTTTACCATTAATAATATTTAGTCCCAGAGCCAATTCCCGATTTGAGCCACATGCAGATTTCCATCCCTTGTTGGCAAGTTGTAAGGCATATGGCAAAGTTGCGTTTGTTAAGGCCAGGGTAGATGTATATGGAACGGCTCCTGGCATATTTGCAACGCAATAATGAATAACATCATCAATGATATAAGTTGGATTTTTATGAGTTGTGGGTTGACAGGTTTCAATACATCCCCCCTGGTCTACGGCCACGTCTACCAAAACCGTACCTGGTCTCATATCTTTCAGCATATCGCGGGTGATAAGGTGGGGAGCCTTGGCTCCGTGTATAAGTACTGCTCCAACGATTAAATCAGCCGTCGGGATATGTTCACGAATATTATATTCATTGGATACGAGCGTACTAACATTTGCCGGCATGATGTCGGCAAGATATCTGAGTCTTGGAAGACTTAAGTCCAGAATAATTACATCAGCACCCAGGCCTGCTGCCATTTTCGCTGATTGGGTTCCTACAATTCCACCACCAAGTATCAGCACTTTAGCAGGATTCACACCCGGTACGCCACCCAGTAATACCCCTCTTCCTTTAAGTGGTTTTTCTAAATATTTGGCGCCTTGCTGAATCGCCATTCTTCCGGCTACTTCTGACATTGGAACCAATAGAGGGAGAGTCCCATCGCTGGATTCAACGGTTTCATATGCCAGACATATTGATTTACTATCGATCATGGCATGGGTGAGCGTTTCACTCGATGCGAAATGGAAATAGGTGAATACCAGTTGGTTTGCCTTGATCAGGGGGTATTCCGGTTCAATTGGCTCTTTAACCTTCATGATCATCTCAGCAGATCGATATACTTCCTCGATGGTTTTCAAAATATCAGCTCCGGCATCCTGGTATATCTGGTCACTGAATCCGCTGCCCTCGCCAGCTGTTGACTGGACAAAAACCTGATGACCTCTCTTTTTTAATTCTTTGGCACCTGCTGGGGTAAGAGCTACACGGTTTTCATTGTCTTTTATCTCTTTTGGTACTCCGATTATCATTTCTTTATGCTGTTAGATTAATAAATACCTGGTGATCGAATAAAAATCTTTAGCGAATAATTTATTATATCAAGGTTTTAAAAAATATATGTAAATGTAATAAAATTGGAATTAATTAAGAATAGAATTTAATTTTATATATTCGGTTTTATCAAAATATTATTCTGATTACTTGTTTCATTTTAATCAAATTATTAAATTATTACTGCCATAATCTTAAATTAATTCGTTAAAATATTGATTTTTTCGATGGAACAATCTTTGAGAGAAATTTTTTTTTCTTTATGTTTGTTCAGCTTGCATCTTTGAAAAAGTGGCATTTTAATTCGATCTGAACATTAAAAAGAACCTGATTTGACTGTAGCAAAAGTTCTTAATCATATAAAAATTCCGGCAAAAGAGATCCTGGAAGATTACAGGATCTGTGTATTAAGCAGGGAGACCAGTTTGATTGGGAGGAAGGAAGTGTTTATGGGTAAGGCCAAGTTTGGGATATTTGGTGATGGTAAGGAGGTTCCTCAGTTGGCGATGGCCCGTGTTTTCCGTAAGGGAGACCACCGCTCAGGATATTATCGTGATCAGACCTTTATGTTTGCCATAGGTGAATTAACAGTTCAGCAATATTTTGCACAGCTTTTTGCCCATACTGATATTGAAGCTGACCCATCTTCGGCCGGGAGATTAATGAACAGCCATTTTGCAACACGGATGCTGGACCAGGCAGGTAACTGGTTGAAACAAACTTCGTTTAAGAACTCATCTTCTGACATATCACCTACTGGTGCACAGATGTCACGTCTCATTGGTCTTGCTTATGCTTCTAAATTATACCGCAACAATCCTGATCTAAGAGATCTTAAGGATTTCTCCATCAATGGGAATGAAGTTGCTTTTGGTACTATAGGAAATGCAGCTACATCCGAAGGATATTTTTTTGAAGCGGTTAATGCAGCTGGAGTATTACAGGTACCTATGGTTTTATCGGTATGGGATGACGGATATGGAATTTCTGTTCCTAATAAATTTCATACCATAAAAGAAGATATTGGTAAAGCAATGAAAGGATTTCAGAGGAATCGAGATGGGGATGGCCTCGAAATTTTTCAGGTTAAGGGATGGGATTATTTAGCTTGTTTTGAAGCATTTGAAAAAGCTACGAGGTTAGCCAGGGAGCAACATATACCTTCATTAATACATTTTACGGAATTAACACAACCTTTGGGTCACTCTACTTCCGGATCCCATGAACGCTATAAATCAAAGGAACGCCTTGAGTGGGAGAGTAAATTTGACTGCAATTTAAAATTCAGAGAATGGATACTGGAAAACCGAATAGGTAGTGAAGAAGATCTGGAAAGAATTGAAAAGGAATCAAAACTGCAGGCAAAAGAAGAAAAAGAAAGAGCCTGGGCAGAGTATCTTGAAAGTATAAAACATGATCAGATTGAAGCAGCCAAAATTATAACTACTGTAGCTCAAAAATCTAAATACCGACGTGAGATCCTTAGTATAAAAGCAGATCTGACTAAAATTCATAACCCACTAAAACTTGATTTTTTCAAGGCTGTAAAACAGACCTTGATACTTACTAGGAAAGAAAATATACCACAAAGACAAAGACTGATCAATTGGTTATCAAAAATCAACGATGACAATCAGAAATTCTATTCATCCCATTTGTATAGTGAGTCTAAGAGTTCATCGCTGAATATAAAGGTTGTGAAACCGATTTATTCCGAAGAGTCCAAAATTGTAGATGGAAGAGAGGTATTGCAGGCATTTTTCGACAAGGCACTGGAAAGGGATAAGACAGTGCTGGCATTTGGAGAGGATGTTGGTAAGATAGGGGATGTGAACCAGGCCTTTGCCGGATTACAGAAAAAACATGGTGAAATGCGTGTTATGGATACAGGTATAAGGGAAACAACCATTATCGGTGAAGGAATTGGATTGGCCATGCGAGGCCTAAGGCCAATAGCAGAAATTCAATATTTGGATTATGTGATATTCGCCATTCAAACCTTATCTGATGACCTGGCGACTTTACATTACAGAACCAAAGGAGGGCAGAAAGCTCCGTTGATCATAAGAACGCGAGGACATAGATTGGAGGGTGTATGGCATTCAGGTTCCCCTATGGGAATGATCCTGAATAGCTTAAGGGGCATCAATATACTTGTGCCACGGGATATGACCAGAGCAGCAGGATTTTATAATACTATGTTGCAATCAGATGATCCGGCCTTGATTGTTGAGGTTTTAAATGGTTACCGGCTAAAGGAGAGAATTCCCGATAATCTAATGGACTATACGGTACCTGTTGGGGTACCTGAAATACTGCGAAGAGGTTCAGATATTACCATAGTAACATACGGTGCCATGTGCAGGATTGTTATGGAAGCTGCCGAAGAACTGGATAAAATAGGCATATCCCTGGAAGTAATTGATGTGCAGACACTGATCCCCTTTGATATCCAACATAAAATCGTGGAATCATTAAAGAAAACAAACCGAATCGTTTTTGCAGATGAAGATGTGCCTGGAGGGGCCTCTGCCTATATGATGCAAAAGGTACTTGAAGAACAAAACGGATATCATTATCTGGATTCAAAACCGATCACCTTGACTTCAAAAGAGCATCGTCCTGCCTATGGTTCAGATGGTGATTACTTCTCAAAGGCAAATGCAGAGGATGTATTTGATTACATTTATGCTATGATGAATGAAGCTGATCCTGATCGATTCCCTGAAATCTATAACAAAAACTACCATATCCCTCAGTGGAATCCGGAAGTTATAGATAATTAAGAAACTGTATTAAATTAAGCCATGCTTTATGGTTCATCCCTGATCATGTCCAGAGTAAAGTCAGGTGTGCTTACGACATTGGACTTGTTAAGTGCCCGGTCCTGTATCATTATTTCAATTTTTAAGGTATCCCTGAACAGAAATAACCAGCCAGAAGAGGTCATGCCGTATCTGAGAGATCCTTCAAGAGGTCTGATTACTAATCTTTGATCTTCAATTTTGGTATTTAAAAGGGGAAACCTGCCATCAAAGGTTTGATAATAGGGTGGTTGACGCCAGTCAAACTCTTCATATTGCCCGTTTCTCTTTTCAAAAAAACGGACAAATATATTATAATGGTCAGGGTTTAGTTCCACCCAGACCGTATCCTTAGGATTCCCATCGTTATCCCGCGTGACAATATAGTCTAATGGGTTATAAAGAGGCATATCGGGATTGTCGCCATAAAAAATTGTGTCTCCATTTTGATCAAGAATTACATCATAGGCCTGATAAGGTTCATATATATCGAAGGAGGTTAATCCCAAGTCACCATCCCCGTCCTGAAAAAAGATGCTTATGATCAATGAGTCGGGGCCCTCAACTTCTTTAAACTGGATATCTTCAAAGTCGATGCTGGGTACAACGGGAAGTTCAGGTGGCCGGGTGCAAAAAGAGAGTGCAAAGAAAGAAATTATGCCTATATATACTAATATCCGCTTCATCCAGTATCCGTTCTTTCTTACAAATTTCAAACTTTATTTGAAAATTGAGTTATTTTATGAGGAAAATGTTTAAATATTAACGATGAATGGATTGAAAAGTTTTAAAGATCGGCTAAAATTCGTTGATGAAAATAGCTTCAGCGACTTTAGTATCGATCTTTTTCATTTTCAATTTGAAAATAATTTGGTATACAAAAAGTATGTCCGGTCATTGGATATAAATCCTGAGTCTGTTCAAGGTCTTAATGAAATACCTTTTATGCCAATCTCTTTCTTCAAATATCATAAAATAAAAACACTAGAATGGCCTCCCGATCTTGTATTCGAGAGTTCAGGTACTTCCCGCATGTTACCCAGCCAACATTTTATTGAGGATAGTAATTTTTACAAAGATATTTCATCCTCAATATTTACCCGGTTTTATGGCAATCCCAAAGATTATATTATCCTGGCCCTCCTTCCATCATATTTAGAAAGAAATAATTCATCTTTGGTTTACATGGTAAATTATTTAATTGAATTAACCGGATCTGAGCATTCTGGCTTCTATTTATCAAACCTTAATGAATTATACAATAAAATCAATTTTCTGCGGACATCCGGGATTAAAAAGATAATGC
Organism: Cyclobacteriaceae bacterium; assembly: GCA_024644875.1. GTDB lineage: Bacteria > Bacteroidota > Bacteroidia > Cytophagales > Cyclobacteriaceae > JAGTVG01. The sequence goes on along the minus strand of JAHEGY010000002.1, from coordinate 40,670 downwards.
TTTGGGGTGTCACCTTTGCACTTTTGGAATTTGCCTGTAATCATGCTCTTAATATGGAGAATATGATTATTATGGAAACAGGTGGCATGAAGGGAAGGGGCGAGGAAATTGTTAGATCAGATCTGCATAAACAGCTATTTGAGAAATTGCAGGTAAGCTCCATCCACTCAGAATATGGAATGACCGAACTTTTATCCCAGGCCTATGCTGTCGATAGTGGTAAGTTTCAATGCCCTCCCTGGATGAAAGTTATGGCCAGAGAGATCAATGATCCTTTCTGTCTGGTTCCTGCTGGACAACAGGGAGTCTTAAATATCATCGATTTAGCCAATATTCAAAGCTGTGCCTTCATTGCCACCGAGGACCTGGGGAGGGTATATACCGATGGGGCCTTTGAAGTTTTAGGGAGATTGGACAATTCGGATATGAGGGGGTGCAATCTTCTTTTAAGCCAGTAATATTGATGAGAAGATTTGAATTATTCCATAAAGTTGTACAAATTGGAGTATAATATTTTTTAGTTTAAATCTTCCTATTATGTCTCGATATTCACGCAGGTCATGGATTAAAAAAAATATCCTAATTGCTTCCTCGGGATCAGTCTTTTCTATACTCCCTAATAAATCATTAGCATCCAGAAGGGGAAACCTTCAACTTGCCATGCATTTAAACCTCAAAGATAATGACAGACTAAAAATTTGTCAGCAAATGGGAGTCAGACATGCCATTGCAGGGGCACCATTTAGAAGCATTGGCAGGGATCAGTACACGGCAGCTGCTAAAAAGATGAAGGATGACTTTGAGGAAGCCGGGTTTAAAATAGCAGGTATTGAAGGACATCCGGTGAGTTTTGAGAAGATAAAGCTTGGTCTCGAAGGCCGGGATGAGGAAATTAGAAATACTAATGCAGCCATCAAAGCCCTGAGTAATGCAGGCATTAATATGATATGCTACAATTTTATGGCTGGTTTGGGATGGTATCGAACGACATTCGGCATGCCTGAGAGAGGAGGGGCGGAAACCAGTGAATTCAGTTATGAAGATTCAAATAAGCAAGGATTGACAGAATGGGGAGAAGTTAATGAGGATAAGATGTGGGATAATATTACATATTTCCTGGAAAGGGTGATGCCCGTTGCTGAGAAATATAATATGAAAATGGCCCTCCATCCTGATGATCCCCCCATATCACCCTTACGGGGCATTGCCAGAATATGTACAAGTGCGGAAAACTACCGTCGTATTATGAATATAGCACCCAGCCCTATGAATGGGATCACTTTCTGCCAGGCAAATTTCCGGGCTATGGGAGAGAATATTTACGACTTGGCCAGGGAGTTCTGCGAATCGGGTAAAGTCTTCTTTGTTCATTTCCGGGATATAGAAGGAAAGGCCAGGCGATTCCATGAAACTTTTCACGACAATGGACCTACGGATATGGCTAAAATGCTGGAGATCTATTCCCGTTCTGGTTTTGTCGGCCCGGTAAGACCTGACCATGCCCCGACAATGGCAGGAGAAAGCAAGGAAAGCAAAGGATATGGTATGACAGGCAAAGTGTTTGCTTTTGGATATATGAAGGGGCTTATGGATGCGCGTAATATTGCATACGAATAAATCTGTTATACCTCGGTGAGGTAAAACTCATGAATGTTTTGGGATCCAATCCTGAAACTAAATCTGATATTACCTCCCTGTTGATCATAATATCTTTTAAAATATCATAAAGGAACATTGAAATGCTTTATTAATATGAAAAGGACATACATTAACCGCCGTGAATTTTTAAAGACCTCTGTAGCAGCATCTGTAATCGGTACTGTTGGCATTGGCTGTGAAAGGAAAGACAAACAACATAATGAAGAAGAATCAGACGATATTTCCGCAGCAAATATCCCACGCTGGCGAGGATTTAATCTTTTAGAAAAATTCATTGTTACCAGCATGAATGATCCTTTCAGAGAATCGGATTTTGAGATGATGGCTGAACTGGGCTTTGACTTTGTCAGACTTCCAATGTCATACTGGTGCTGGTCAGATCCAAATAATTGGAAGGAGTTGCAGGAAAAACCTTTGAAGGAAATTGACGAGGCAGTAGAATTCGGTAAGCAATACGGTATCCATGTCAGTCTGAATTTCCACCGGGCACCGGGATATTCTGTCGACCGGTCAGCTGAGGAACCTTTCAATCTATGGACCGATGAGGAAGCCCAGGAAGCTTTTGATTACCACTGGTCCCATTTTGCGGAGCGGTATAAAGGCATACCCAACCGGCAGCTGAGCTTCAACCTGGTGAATGAACCGGCAACCCTTACCATTAAACGTTTGGAACCAGTACCGGTCGACTTGCATGATAAAGTAATGCGAAGGGTAGTGAAGGCGATACGGGATGTGGATCCTGATCGCTTGATCATTGCGGATGGTTTATGGTGGTCCAGGGAACCTATTCCTTCTTTGGCCGACCTTGGTGTGGTGCAGAGCACGAGGGGATATGAACCCTCTCAGATCACCCATTACTTGGCTTCATGGGTGGATGGAGCGATGGATTGGCCGGAGCCTACCTGGCCATTGCAGCCCCTGCAAAAAACGGAGCTCAGATGGGCAACGGATGTGATGAACCAGCACTATCTCGATAACTTGAAGAAATGGGGGGTTTCCTGGCAACAGCCCTGGGATGCGGAAAGGATCAAGCTACAGATGATCGATCCCTGGAAGCGGTTGGAAGAAATGGGTGTTAGTGTGCATGTGGGGGAATTTGGTGCGTATAATAAAACCCCTCATAAGGTGGTTCTGGCTTGGTTAAGGGAGCTTATGTCGCAGTGGAAAGAAGCTGGCTGGGGTTGGGCCATGTGGAACTTCAGGGGTGGCTTTGGCATTCTAGACAGTGGAAGGGAGGATGTGAAATACGAGGATTTCAAAGGCCATAGGCTGGACCGCGAAATGCTGGAAATTCTGAAGGAATTTTAGTGAGGATTGGAATCTGTAGAATCATGCATTTGACGTATTCTGGTGGCCGGATTGACAACCCGAAACACATATTAAAATGACAACTAAAGAAATATGAAAATCGTTCATGGTGAAAACAAATAATTTTTTATGCCTAAAATACCATTATAAGAAATAATTATGGAAAAGATGAATGCCGCAACCAATCCAATATTTATTAAATAACCTGCGCTCTGCTTACCCATTAAATTTCGTTTGTTAACAAGAACTATAATTCCGAATATAACCAGTGGCAGTACGAATACGCTGACAACCTGGGTGGCTATCTGGGCCATTATGGGATTTGTCCCAAAAACAGGTACCATCAAACCTGCTATACAGGCAACTGCAGTGAGTCTTTTAAACAATTTCGATTTTGTATCCATACTTCCATTACGGTAATCCCCAATCAGGAGAGGTGCCACCATCAGAATGGGAAATATGGAAGATATTCCCGCACTTAAAGCTCCAAGCATAAAGATAGCTACCGCAAATTTCCCGGCTGCAGGTTCCAGCGCATAGGCCATATCCAGGATCTTGGTGATAATTTTTCCTTCCTGAAATAAAGCGCCCGTGGCGGCAACCAGGATAGATCCACTGATGACAAACATCAGTATTGCGGAAGTAAGTGCGTCATTTGACTGTTCTCTAACATTGGATTTTCCCCAGCCTTTTTCTTTTAAGATAAGTGGTCTTACCACAAAGGTAGGCGCTGCCATGGTAGTTCCGACAAAGGCCGCAACCATCAGGCTGCCACCCGGCGGAATCGATGGAATAAATCCTTTCACAATTTCTTTGGCCGGGGGCAGTACAATAAACATTGAAATCAAAAATGAAAGGCCCATAATGGTTACAAAAAAGATGAGCACTTTTTCAAAAAAAGAATACTTGCCAACCAGTAAGAGACCGTATAAGATCAATATTACAAACAAGGCGATTCCCAGGACGGCCCAGTAATTTGTTTCACTTAACCCCGGTATAAATAAACGGGTAACCTCATAGATGGCATTTGACGTCAATCCCAATATGCCTGATAAGGCGCTCCATTGACCCATCACAACACCGAAAATTGTCAGCAATGCCCATAATTTCCCAAATTTCAATCGATGCTTAAAAGCAAATATTGCCGTTTCTCCCGTGACCACCGCATAGCGCCCATAAGCTTCCATCAGTAACCACGAAAAAAAAACACTCAAAAACAATACCCATAAAAGTTGCATACCATACTGACTTCCTGCTTTGGCCATAGATGTGACACTGCCCGTCCCTATCGTATATCCAATACAAAAAATACCCGGCCCGACCGATAACAGAATCAGCCCTATCCGGGTTAAAAGATTTTGATTTTTCGGATTGATTTGATTTGTGCTGTTCAATTTTATTAATTCCTAATATTTATTAACGGTTCAAAAATTCGAATCGAATAATGAATATTCGTTTGAGTTTTCAAATAGTTTTAATCACAACTCAATATTTTCCAATTTGTTTTTGACTTCTTTCATGAGCTCAATGAACCTTTCCTCACCACGAATATTTCCCCTTCATGGATCCCAATCTTGAGCGGATTACGCTGTTCCTGGCATTCTTTCTGGATTTCGATCGCACTATAAACAGCTTCTGAATCCAGAGAAAAACTTGCCAGTATCCTATCTCCAATTTCTTTTATGAGCGTACCATTAAATCTTTTTATCAGTCTATTCTGGATTTCCCGATTCCACCGCAGAACATCGAACGCCTGATCTTCATTGGTTCCCATCAGGGAAATATATCCGACGATATCGGGCAACATAATGGCCGCTAATCTTCGTTGTTACATTTTTATCCGGCCTGGTAATGTAAAAGTAATATAAGCATATTCGATCTTATTTTCAATGTAATTGGAGTTGGAAAGCGAAATGAGATATAAACGAGTAATACAATTTAGTTGATTGGTCTGCTGAATTTTATTTTTCTTGGTTAATAGACGGAATAGATCAGTGAAGTTTATCCCAGTCCCATTTTCTTTAATATCAACTTGAATCTAGGATCCGAATGTAATTCTTTAAATACTGCATCAATGGGAATATAGAACAGATAAACATCTCCATCTTCAAAACATTTTTCCAGATATTCCAATGCTTGTCCCATCTCTTTGATGGCTTCGTCAAAACGGCTTGTAGATTCCAATAAGTGGGCATACATATGGTGTGCTTCAACATCTTCGGGATTAAGCCTTATAGCCTCCAGGTATTCTTTCTCAGCCTCAGACCATCGCCAGTCAAAACATAATATATTGGTCGCATAGGCGGCATGCGTTTCTCCAATATTTCTATCCAGTTCAAGACCTCTTAATGCATAATGTTTTGATTTGAGTCCAGCTTCTTTAAAATTCATAACATGATAAAAGCCCAGGGCTAAATAAGAATCACTTAATCCTGTATAGGGAAGGACAAATTCCGGATCTTCAATGAGTGCCTCGTGCCCGACTCTTGTCAAAAGATGGATTCAGGCAGGCCTGCCCCACCAATCAGCGGGGGAACTTACCATTAAAATATTATTCATTTCCACATATGAAATGTTTGAATCAAATATTTATGGACGTTTCATTGATTAATATATGTGGATAATTATTTAAAATCCATGCATTTTTTATTAATATAGATGAAAAATACCAATATGTCCACGAAAAGATTATCCGAGGTAAATTGGGGGATCATTGGCTCGGGCGATGTGTGCGAAGTGAAAAGCGGCCCGGCCTTTAACATGATCAAAAATTCCAGACTGGTTGCGGTTATGCGTCGCAATGGACAAAAAGCAGCAGATTATGCCAAAAGGCACAATGTGCCAAAATGGTATGATGATGCTGAAAAATTAATTCATGATACGGAGATCAATGCAATATATATAGCGACACCGCCGGATTCTCATATGAGATACACACAAATGTCAGCAGCTGCCGGCAAACCAGTGTATGTTGAAAAACCAATGGCGAGAACATACCAGGAGTGTGTAAAAATGGTTGAGACCTGCGAAAATGCCAATGTACCCTTATTTGTAGCTTACTACAGGAGAAGGCTGCCGAACTTTCTGAAAATTAAAGAATTGGTTCAGGAAGGAGCAATAGGGGATATTCGCAATGTAGATATTAAATTATATAAAACCCTTCATCCGGATATTGTTGGTGCAAGTGAAAGCAAAGACAACTGGCGTATTTTTCCAGAAATTGCTGGTGGTGGATACTTTTATGATCTTGCATCCCATCAGTTGGATTTCCTTGACTATCTTCTTGGTCCTGTATTGGATGCAGAAGGTTTCGCGCATAACCAGGCAGGCTTATATCCTGCGGAGGATATTGTATCAGGGTCATTTTATTTTGAGAACGGGGTAATAGGACAGGGAACCTGGTGCTTTACTACTTCAAGGGTATCCAGCATTGAAAAAACAACAATAATAGGAAGTAAAGGACAGATTAGTTTCAGTTATTTTGGAGATGGATCAGTTACACTTGAAACAGAGGAAAAGGGTGAAGAAATAATTCCATTTATGCTTCCCAGACATATTCAATTACCCTTAATTACAACAATTGTCGGGGAATTAAGGGGTGAGGATAAATGCCCAAGCACAGGGGTTTCCGGAGCAAGAACAAATAAGGTAATGGAAAAGCTCTGCAAGCGCATTTAATTGGATTTTTACCTATTTAGATATATTTAAAATACTAAAAGACGACGAATAGCGTTTACCTTTATTAGAATAGGGATATTAATTGTTGAATTATTCAGTTTATCCGTTTTGAATAGCTCAGCGATTATTTATATTTGTTCACGATTAAAATGTTAAACTATGTATAAATTAAGAATCATAGCATTACTTCTTGCATTTGGTGTATTTGGGATATCAGCATGTGCTCAAAAAACCTGTCCTACTTATACAGAAGACAGTATTCAAAAGCAGGAGTTGAACGAAAAGGATGTTTAGATAGAAATATCCTTACAGCATTGCATATTTGGATATATCGTCTTTTGTAATCTCGGTATTACACATAATAACCAGCCGTTCTATTACATTCCTGATTTCACGAATGTTACCAGTCCATGGCATATTCTGAAGCATTTTAATAGCATCAGGAGTGATTGATTTTGGTTTATTACCATACTCGAGGGCTATATCAGATAAAAACCTTTCAACCAGTAAAGGGACATCATCCTTTCTTTCTCTTAGAGGAGGTACGTTTATAATGATTACCCCGATTCTGTGATATAGGTCCTCCCGGAATTTATTCTCGCTGATCTCCTTTTTAAGGTCTTTGTTGGTGGCAGCTATTACTCTGGTATCCACCTTAATGTCCTTATCACCACCCACCCTGGTAATTCTGTTTTCCTGTAGAGCCCTGAGAACCTTGGCCTGGGCGGAAAGACTCATATCTCCAATTTCATCGAGAAATAAAGTGCCTCCATTAGCCTGTTCAAATTTCCCAATTCTTTGCTTAACGGCTGATGTAAAGGAGCCTTTTTCATGACCGAAGAGTTCACTTTCTATTAATTCTGATGGTATTGCGGCACAGTTTACTTCAATGAGTGGAAGTTTATGTCGATTGCTTTTTTCATGTATCCATCTGGCAACCAATTCCTTTCCTGTACCATTTTCGCCAGTTATCAATACCCTGGCATCGGTTGGAGCCACTTTCTCAATGGTTTCTTTTACCTGATTGATCGCTGCCGAATCACCTACAATATCATAGGCTTTAGATATCTTTCTTTTCAGGGTTTTGGTTTCATTTACCAGGAGAGATTTATCCTGTGCATTCCTCAAAGTCAGAAGCAGCCTGTTTAGGTCAGGCGGTTTTTGGATAAAATCAAAAGCCCCCTTTTTTGTAGCTTCAACGGCGGTTTCTATGGTCCCATGTGCTGATATCATGATAAAGGGTGTATCAATGCCAGAGGAAATTGAACGTTCCAAAACCTCAATGCCATCCAGTTTGGGCATTTTAATATCACATAAAACAACATCATATTTGTTGTTTTCTAACATCTCAAGACCTAACTCCCCGTCAGAAGCTTCATCAACCTGATACTTTTCATATTCTAAAATTTCCCTGAGCGTGTTTCTAATACTCGCTTCATCGTCAATTATCAGTATTTTGGGCATATTTTAATAAAATTTAAAAATGCAGGTTTATAAGCCGGGTTCTGTCCCCGATAAATCGGGGTCTTATCATTTATCTAGCCCTGTTATCACTAACAGGATCGATCGACCTACCCATTCTGACTCAAATTGATCGAGCGAGCAACCCGATTCCGCAAAAGCAGAAGACAGAACCTATTTGGTCTTTCAACCCGTAAGGTTTACCATGCCTCCAATGTCACCATTGAAGCGGTGGGCTCTTACCCCACCTTTTCACCCTTATCCCGCCTGTGGTGGGACGGTATATTTTCTGTGGCACTATCTGTTCCCGATATATACCGGGACCTTCCTGTTAGGAAGTACGGTGCTCTATGTTGCCCGGACTTTCCTCCCCGATATTATCGGGGCGATAAGAAAACCTGCATTTAATTCAAGAATACGAAGATAATAAAAATGGGTTTATATTCTTGGATTTTTAGTGAACATCCAAGCCTGTTAATTTCAATTCCCAGGCATCAGCCATATTAGCCACCTCATCAATTATTTCCTTAATACCGCTCTCTGTTACACTTTCTAGGAACGCTGAACCCTCTACACGGACATAATCATCCACAATCACAAATCTTGCATAACAGGTCTTGGCATTTTCCATTAATAGTTCTTTCAGATCTACACTTTCGGATAGCTGACATACTTTAGAGGAGAATTCTAGCCTGGTTTTATTCAATTTTTCGTTGTGTTTAAGAACACCTACAACAGCTTGGTATCGATTTTCTTGTAGGGGTACGATAATCACTGATTTGAATTTATCGTATTCTGAAAATTGACCGCCAATATCTTCGGCGATTTTTTCCATTAATTCACTAAAATTAAAGTCCATAGGTCCGGTTAGTTAATTATTAAAATATTTTATTGTATTATTCCTTGCTAAAGTTAACGAAACAAAACAAGATTTCTTATTTCAAATGGACTTTTGTAGCACCAAAGCCGAATTTTTCCTTCCTGGCATCCTCAAAATACTTTATGTGAGGATATTGACTCAATATTTTATGTATTTTATTGCGGAGAATACCATTGCCAATACCATGTATAAAGGTGATCTCTTCAACTCCGCTGATAACAGCATTTTCCAGAGAAGAATTAAATTCCGATAGTTGAATGTTCAGGATCTCATCACTGTTAAGCGATCGGTAATCTTCCGAAAGGGCTTCAATATGTAAATCGACTTCCTTAATTTTCTGCTTTTTAACTTTATCCTTACGCTGAACCTCTGCTGTCCCGGAAAATAAAGCTTCTTTGATAACCTGAGCATCAGGCAGCATCATTTCTTCCTCCATCGGAATCAGAATTCCGGAGTTGCCGAGCAAAGGCAGGGGACTGTGTTCACGATCTTTTGTAATAGATTGCAAATCTATTTTTTTTGATAAAGGTTCCATATGGTCCTTTATCCTGCTTTCAAACTTTATAATATCCACAAATACTACAGGAAGTCTTAGAGGTGCACCTGCTCCCCAATCTGCAATTTTAGCATATGTCTTATTATTAAGGACACCGTGGGACACCCCTTCTAATCCATCTGACTTTCTTTCATAAATGGCAAATAATACTATATCTCCTGAATTGTTGATTATCCACCCGGAACTCGTATTTTGTTCAATTGTAATTCCAACAAAAATCCCTTTCTGCTGCAAATCTTCTTCCGTGCTCGATTTTTTAAATGATCCTGATGTCATCAGGTTTATTGAAGTATTTGCCGGATCTTCATCAGGGGATATTATTACAATTTCCTGTCTTAGTACAGGAATAAGAAACCCATCTTCAATCTCAATCTCAACAGTTCTTTTATCAATTATTTTCCGGATTATGCCTTCTTCAGTTCCGTGCAGCAATCTTACTTTATCACCAATATTCATTTTTTGCTTTATCTGAGTGCTTTTTTATAAGTTTCAATGGCTCTTTGTCTGGCAAAAGTATGATCAATAATCGGGTTTGGGTAATTTTTAGAATTATATTCAGGGATCCATCTTTTAATATACAATTGCTCAGGATCGAATTTCCTGGCTTGAGCATAGGGATTAAATATGCGAAAATAAGGTTGTGCATCTGTACCTGAACCTGCAGACCATTGCCAACCCCCATTGTTGGATGCAAGTTCATAATCAAGCAGCTTTTTTGCAAAATACGCCTCGCCCCAGCGCCAGTCGATCAATAGATGCTTGGTAAGAAAAGATGCCGTTATCATTCTTGCACGGTTATGCATAAACCCTGTATTATTTAACTGCCTCATTCCTGCATCCACGATGGGATACCCGGTTTGGCCCTGACACCATCTGTCAAAATCTTCCGGGTTATTTATCCATGGAATTTCATCATACTTGGTTTTAAAGGAGTTAGTAACCACCGCAGGAAAATGATAGAGGATCATGGAAAAAAATTCCCGCCAAATTAACTCGTTTAGCCAGACAGAACTGTATTTCAAACCAAACTTAACAGCACTTCGGATACTGAGGGCACCATGCCTGAGATGTACCCCGAGCCTCGACGTACCATTAATATGTGGATAATCCCTGTTATTCGCATAACCCCTGATCAGGGATGGATCCAGTCTGTTTTCAGGAAATTTATCTTTATTTTCAGTGAAACCCATCTCTCTGAGTTTAACGCCCACGCCGGAGTGCACTTCAATAAGATTATTTAATGAATCCTCAGAAGAGAAATAGGATAATTCAGAAGCTTCAAACTCCTGAAGCCATCTTTTTTTATACGCCGAAAAAACTTTGTATGGTTCATCGCTTTTATTCAGAACATCCGTTTTATGGAATATCACATGATCCTTGTATTGGTGAAACTCGATTCCATTGGAATTAACAAATTCTTTCACCCTTGCATCCCTTGATATGGCATAGGGCTCATAATCTTCATTTGAGTAGACAGCTTTTACATTATATGTATTGAGCAAAGATTTGAATACAGACAAAGGCTCACCGTATAATAAAGAAACCCTGGAATGATGTTTAGACAGCTTTTTGTTAAGCTCTGTGAGCTGATTATAAATATATGTGATCCTGGCATCAGATTTATCTTCTAAATCATTCAAAATGCTTTTATCAAATATAAAGATAGGAAGGACTTTATGGCCTGATTTCAGGGCATTATACAAGCCTGTATTATCTTCAAGTCTAAGGTCCCGACGAAACCAGAAAATATTTATTAAAGAAGCGGCAGACAATTTTTAATATTAAAACTGATTTGATAATAAATTGTTAGAATTATTTAAAAGAAGAAGATTCTTCCTCTTCTTCGCTTTCATTTTTTTTACTGGGCAGTACACCTTCATCGATCTCAATATATTGTTTATCATTCTTACGCTTCTTTTTATTGGATTTGAATAGATCTCTGAAGTTGTTAAAACTCTGTGTATGCATGAAACTAAATCCCGCTGTTGCGGTGGTTTGGCTCCGGCTATCTCCGTAAAGACTGTTGTAATTGAACCGGTTATACATTTTAGCTCTGTATTTTCCATCGGGTGAGAGTAGATATTCAAGGGTCCAATCACCGATTATATTGGAAAGATCATTCGGGTCATCCTCATTGGAAATATTCCCTGATCTGGTTACCCTGAACCTACCCTCCTTAAAGGAATAAGATAATCTGTATTGAAAAGTATTAAAAGCGTTTTGATCAAGAGTGCCCAGATCGAGATCAATTTCAAGGTTTTCATCTATCTGCGTTATCCAATAACTTAACTGATTGCTGATAAATTCACTTACGCTATTCCCAAAAGAATTACCCACGCTGAAAGATCCCTGCTCAGCAAATTTTCTCAAAATGATCAAACTGAAGACTTGTCTTTTTAGCTCCTGCTCATTTGAATAGATCTCAGATTTAAAGGCAGAAACCACTGTCTCAAAACTAACACCATCAATAACCAGATGCCTGGGATAGTCTGTAATATCTATATCAAAATCAATTTCAGGAGACATTAGAGGTCCTGTTAGTTGCAGTACAACATTGGCCGGATATTTTCTCCTGGCTTCAGGATTATTATTGAAAGAACTGTCTTCACGGGCAAATAAAGGTGCAAGGGCAGCCAACTGCCTGTAGGTTGCAACAAGATCAAGTCTTGCCTCATAAGGATCGCCTGACCAGGATATCCGGCTATTCGGCTCTATGGAGAATTCTTTGTTGATTACGTTATATAAAGTGAAATTGTACCACCCTTCCTGGATCTCATAGTCCCCAAACATGTTGAATTCCCCTTTCGTGTCAACACTTAAACTAAGTTTTCCATTTCCTCTACCCCGGATAATATCTCCGGCCTTCAAATCAAATATGATTTCACAATATGCATCTGGTGTTACTTCCAGGTCAAAATCGAGTTTAATTCCCTTTAATTTTATTACATCTTTTACTGACTTTTCTTCTGATATATTCATGTCGCCAATCTTGGCAAATTGAATATAATTTTCCTGAATAACTTCACTATTGCTGCTAGTGAGCGGGATAAAAAACCTGGTTCCGGAATTTGTGACAGCATCCACCTTTATATTAATGTTTTTCTCCTGACCTGTAATATGCAGGTTGCCGGTTCCAAAAGCTGTTCCGTAGTATAAATCATTATCAGAGGACGATGTGTTTAGGACCAGAAGCTGATTAAAAGTGCCGGATAAATCAAATCTTATATTTCGAAAGTAATCATGAATTATTCCACCATTTAATATTCCTTCATTATCGAACTTGTCCCTCAATTTCATTTCTCTTACACTTATCTTATTCTCCGTGATCAATATATTTCCTTCAAAATCATAGGATGTGTATAAATAATCAAGAGTGATTTTTCCTTCATTAACAAAAGCCTGGCCATTAATAACAGGTTTCTTTATATTTCCACCTATTGTAAATGTACCCTTTGTTATGCCATCCAAATCTGATATCAGATTTTCATAAAATGGTTCTATAAAATTAATATTGGCATTGTTAAAAGATGCGGTAAGATCCAGCTTGTTCTGATCCTTATCGGGGTAATAACTTCCCTGAACATCAATTATTTTAACATTTTCTTCTTTAAAAACTTCGAAATTAATCCCCATTCTTTGCTCATTTCCATTCCATTGACTTGAGGCATGTACGTCACCGGATGGGAATCGCTCGAAAATCAAATCTTTAATAACCAGGTCACTAATTATAATTGGGTTCTGGTAATATCTTTTCAAAGAGGTATAACCATTCAGAACCCCATGAAATTCCCTTGGTAATACAGGATTTAAATTAGTAATGACAAAATCATTGATATTTAAATAAAGAGCTTTGCTGGAATCATTTGAAATCTGCCCTGTAAGTTCTACATATTGACTTTCATTTGATAAATGAATATTTGAAAACTGTATCTCTTTGCCTTTTATTTCAATATTATTGTCTGGTGAAAAATTCCATTGATCATTCAGTATAATAATCTTTGAGGGTTGGAATTTTATAATTGTAGATCCAGGCAAAAGATCGATAGTATTAATTATTTTAATTTCATTTCCTTTTTCAATTTGATCAATGTTAAAATCCAGATCAATATGATCAATCTTCCAATCTACATCTACCATCAAATTATTTGTTTGTGTTTTTTTTGCGTTTTCCTGGGTCTCAGAGCTTATTTTTAGTTTTGCGTTAATCAACGTCGTGTCTGATTGTTTTTTAGTAAACAGTTCGAAATTATTATTGTAGAATTTGATGGTTTTATAACCTATTGTATCAATCTGGGTTTTAATGGATATCAGGGATTCAGTACCAACTGTCACATCACCGGATATATATGAATTCTCAGCAATGTAAAAATCAGGAAGAAAAAGCTGCATCAGAGGATTGATATTAAACAATGATAGATTAAAGTCAATCATATAGTTCATTGAATCTGCAGGTTCTTTGTTAGCATAGTAAGGTTTGATTTCACTACTGTCGTTTCTAAGAATCATGAAATATTCTCTGACTATCTGGGGGATATCTTCAAATAAATTGTTCAGCTTGAAATTACCTGAAATATGACCATCAATATCGTTGGAAGAAACTTCTAGAAAGCTTAGTGTATCCGAGTTCTCAGAAATTAATTTCAAATTTTGTATGCTTGCATACTGATTATCATACATTATATCCGTTTCAGGGGCTGTTATTATTCCGGTAATTGAATTTATATCAAGCCCTTTTAAATCAACTTTAATTTGAGTGGATATACTCGCTGGTTTTTCAGATATATTTATTTTGTTCAGAATAGCGGTATCAATAGCCGCAATAATATTGACTTTTTCATTTCCTTCACGCAAGTCAATCTCTCCATTCATTTCAAAATCAAGGTTTGGATCATTTATGGCTAGTAAGCCATTGAATATTTCACTGGATAGTCTTCCATCTATAAGTATGTTCCTATAATTATATCCAAGAAACCCGAAGTTCTCAATGGTGGCATCCAATAGGAAGTCCGCATCAGATTTTGAAAATCCCTTCCCTTCAATTTTACCATTCAGATCAATGTCCTGAAACCTTTCTTCATTATCCATTACTATTCCCAGATCGAGACCCTGAGCAATAATACTTCCTGAATAATGCGGCAGGTTATCTTCTTCATCTAATTTCAGGTTTATATCACTATCAAAGAATCCAATCTGGGTATAGAATTCAGCGTCAGCTACAAAATCAACGGGGAATCCGGTAAACCTGCCTGAAAAACTTGATCGGCCAAATTTTGCAAAACCTTTCACAGTTTCCTCACCGAAATATTGCCCTAAATCTTCAGGGTTAAGAATTGAATTCTCAATTTTCATATCAATGAAAGTATTATTTACATCAGGTAATCCTGAAATACTCGCTGAACCACGGAATCTGCTGAAGGATCCCAGCGCTAAGTTAAAATCGTCTAACTTGAATCTGTTTACTGATCCCGAAAAGAAGCCAGAAAGATCGTAATACTGATAATATCTTTTAAATACAGTAGCAAAATATCCCAGGTCCCTGGAATAAATACGTGATTTTTTTACATCAACAATTATCGTAACCAGTTCATTGAACTCTTTCATTTGTTGTATACTATCGAATTGAAATACAAATGAAGCTTCAATTGTGCTACGGCCTAAATCCATATTGAAAGTTCTGAAAACCATTGAACTTCTGGTGATCTGGTATAAACCTGACAAACTTTTTATATTGAGCTGAGTAGCTGAGTCAATTCCAGTTACTGATTCCAGTTGAATTTCAAAATTCTTACCTTTCGATGATAAGTTCTTGCCCCTGGCATTTAAATTCTGTATTTTAAACTGGTTGTAATTGAACTTATTTCTTATGGTATCTTTGTAAGGATCTGATAAAGTAAATTCCGAGTCGAATAATTCAATTTCTTTGATGAGAAACCTTCCTTTCAGGGAATCCGGCTTGTCTGATCCAAAAATATCCTTTAAGCCATCATCAAATAAGTTAATATTGAACCGGCCATCAGGAGCATTTCTTACTACTCGGACATCTGCACCTTCTACAATCGCTTTATTGAAGGTGATATCCCGGCCCATAATTAAACTTGTGGTACCGTAATTCAGCCTTGCACTCCTTACAAATATTAATGTGTCTGCCTCTGTGTCGAGAACCAGTAAATCCTCCAGATGTATCTGACTCAACCAGTATATATTGACAAATCCAACCTTTACTGGCAGGCCAATTCTTTTAGATAAGTATTGAGCCAGCTGTTGTGTTACCCTTGTTTGAATTTCCGGAAATTGAAGAGCTGCAGTTATGCTAACCATTATAGTGGAAATAAACATTATGATTATTGCCAAGATTTTAATGATGGGCCTTCTGTAGGAACCCCATAGCATTAATCTGAACAGACTCTTTTTCGCAACCTTTTTCGCCACCTAATTAATCTTCCTTTATTATTAATATACGAAAGAAATTCGTTTTATTTAATTTTGCCCAGAATACTTGATAAAAAAACTCAAATAGTAATTACCAAGACCAATATAAATGGCTCTAAATATAATCGCTATCGAAAGCTCATGTGACGAAACATCCGCCTCAATAATACAGGATGGGAAAGTGCTTAGTAATACCATTTTGAGTCAATCTGTGCATGAAATATATGGTGGTGTAGTTCCGGAGCTAGCCTCTAGGGCCCATCAGCAACATATAATATCCGTTGTGAATCAAGCACTTAAGGAGGCAGGGGTCTCAATAGATGAACTCAATGCAATTGCATTCACACAGGGTCCTGGCTTGCTCGGATCCTTGCTTGTTGGAATATCATTTGCCAAGGGCCTTTCAATAGCCAAAAATATTCCTCTGATATCTGTAAATCATATGCAAGCACATATCCTGGCTCATTTTATTGAAGATCCCAAACCCAATTTCCCATTTTTGTGCCTCACAATAAGTGGAGGACATACCCAGCTTGTGTTGGTGAGTAATTATCTGGATATGAAAATATTAGGAGAAACCCGTGATGATGCAGTCGGAGAAGCATTTGATAAGATCGGGAAGATGTTGGGATTTCCCTATCCAGGTGGATATTTAATTGATGAGCATGCTAAAGCAGGTGATCCGGGAAGGTTTAAATTCCCATCGACTTCTGTCCCGGGATATAATTTTTCTTTTAGTGGCATAAAAACCGCGGTTCTTTATTTTTTAAGGAATCAGCTGAAAGCCGATGGCCAGTTTATTGAAAAAAACCTTGATGATCTCAGTGCAAGCATACAACATACCTTAATTGAGATGCTTATGGAGAAACTTATACTATGTGCAAAAGATAACGATATCGGGGAAATAGCAATAGCTGGGGGCGTGGCGGCTAATTCTGGAATAAGGGATCATCTGATTGGTCTTTCAAAGTACTATGATTGGAAAACCTATATTCCTAAATTAGAGTATTGTACAGATAATGCTGCTATGATAGGTATTGCCGGATATTATAAATTATTAGAAGGAGCGTTGTGCGATCTAACAGTTATCCCGGATGCCAGATTAAAATTTTAGGAGAATGATTCATTTATTTGTAATATCTTTATTTTTTTTAAATATCCATTGATCATAGCTATGATCAATTAGAAATCGAAATATATGGCCTCGGGGAAAATGAATTTCCAGCAGAAAGTGAACATAAGAAATAAAAAGGCATCTTATGAATATCAGTTTATTGATAAATATCTGGCAGGGATCGTTCTGCAGGGAAGTGAGATAAAATCCATAAGGCTTGGAAAGGTAAACCTACAGGATAGTTATTGCACATTTCTTAATAATGAGTTGTTTGTGAAGGAGCTCCATATAGCTCCTTATGAACTGGCGAGAAATTATAATCATGAAGCTAAAAGGGATCGTAAACTATTATTAAATAAAAGAGAACTAAAAAAACTACTTACAAAAAACAAGGAAAAGGGATTGACAATAATTCCTGTAAGGATTTTTATTAATGATAAAGGCTTGGCTAAACTTGAGATTGCACTGGCTAAAGGAAAAAAGATATACGACAAAAGGGAGGATATAAAAGCTAAAGATCTGAAGCGGGATTTGGCAAGATTAAATATAAAATCATGATGGACAAATTACAGAGAGGAATTTGCCGGTTAAGTATTGTGCCCGTAAGAAAGGAACCAGCTCATGGGAGTGAATTGGTTACACAATTATTATTTGGCGACCAATATACAGTACTGTCTTATACCCCTGATAAAAATTGGATCCATATAAAAATATACTTTGATGAATATGAAGGCTGGATTGATATTAAGCAAGGTAAACAAATCAGTGAAGAGTATTTTCACGATATGATCAACAATGAGTTTAAGATCTCCACCGAATTAACTACCTCAATTTTATATAAGAAAAAACCTTTGCAGATTGTGATGGGGAGTATTCTGCCAATAGCACATACTGAATTGTTTGATTTTGATGAACAATTTGCCTTTAACGGGGAAGCAAAGAACCTGGGACAGAAAAGAGATTTTGATTTTATCAAGTCTACGGCATTGAAATATTTGAATACACCGTATTTGTGGGGTGGGAAAACGCCTTTTGGGATTGATTGTTCAGGGTTTGTTCAAATGGTTTTTAAAATTGCCGGATATAAACTCAAAAGAGATACTTCTGAACAGGCAAGACAAGGAAAGATTATTGAAGAATTCAATAATGCATTGCCTGGGGATCTTGCTTTTTTCTCGGATCCAAAAGGAAAAATCGATCATGTTGGAATAATATTTGAAGACAAAAAGATAATTCATGCACATGGGCAGGTTCGTATAGATGAACTTAATGAAGAGGGCATATTTAATGTAAAAAACAATATCCAAACTCATAAGTTAGAGTTTATAAAAAGAATTCTGAGATGATGAACAGGCGTGTATTGGTATTAAATCAGGATTATAACCCGATATCAATATGCACGATACAACGTGCATTTTTATTGGTGTATTTTGAAAAAGCTGAATTGATCACTAAAAGCAATGGCTCTTTATTGAGAACGGTCAATCGTTCATTTCCCATGCCGTCGGTCATTAAACTTCGTAATTATGTGAATATTCCCTATAAGGGAGTGGTCCTCACCCGACAAAATGTCTTCAAAAGGGATGGTTTTGAATGTCAATATTGTGGTACAAACAAAGACCTAACACTCGATCATGTGATTCCTAAAGCAAAAGGAGGGAAGAGTACCTGGATTAACCTGATCACGGCATGCAAAAAATGCAATACCAGGAAAGGAGATTATACCCCTGATGAAATAGGATTATCCTTAAGGAATTCGCCCTACAGGCCTAATTACGTATTATTTTTAAGAGATTTTTCGGGATATGCCCATGATGAATGGATACCTTACCTGAAAACTGGAACCAACAATTGATCCCAATCTTAAATTTTTTATTATACGTATAGCTTGTAAACGCAACATTTTTTATAAATTGGGAAGATTATAAATTGTAATAAGTGATTTTCCTCTCGCTATGATAATAAAAACAAGACTACAATTATCTTCTTTAATGTTTCTACAGTATTTTATCTGGGGAACATGGTATGTTACACTGAATACATATCTTGGGGAATCGCTCGGTTTTACAGGCACACAGATAGGTTTATCTTATGGTACTTTTGCTATTGCTGCAATGATATCTCCTTTCTTTGTAGGATTGGTAGCAGATAAGTTTTTTTCAACCGAGAAAGTGTTAGGTACTTTACATATCCTCGGGGCTGTACTTTTAGTAGTAACTGCTCAGGCAAAGACCTTTGCTTTGTTTTACCCAAGCTTACTATTGTATACGCTTACCTATACTCCAACGATGGCTTTGTCGAACTCGATTTCTTTTCATAAAATGGAGAATCCTTCCCAGGAATTTCCGAGTATTCGCGTATTGGGAACCATTGGCTGGATAGTAGCCAATAATATCATTGGATATCTTGATTATGGTTCATCAGTCAATCAGCTTTATGTAGGAGCAATTGCCTCCTTGTTACTTGGGTTGTACTGTTTTAGTCTTCCTCACGTACCTCCTAAAAAAGAGGTTCATGCCAGTTTTAAAGAGATTCTGGGACTTGATGCACTTGGTCTATTGAAGAAACCCGCTTTCCTGATCATAATTTTGGCCTCTGTTCTCACTTGTATACCACTATCATTTTATTACGGGTTTACTGCCTCGTTTCTTTCTGACATTGGCATGAACTATATTGCCAATAAGATAAGCATGGGCCAGGTGGCTGAAATACTTTTTCTGTTAATTTTACCTTTTTTCCTGAAAAAATATGGCGTTAAAAAAGTGTTTATCATTGGAATGTCGGCCTGGCTTATCAGGTATTTATTCTTTTCGTATGGGGACAATGACTCCCTGGTGTGGATGATCTATGCAGGTATACTGCTACATGGATTATGTTATGATTTCTTCTTTGTAGCTGGCCAGATCTATGTTGATAATGAGGCCCCGTCATATTTAAAAAGTTCTGCACAGGGGATGATCACCTTTGCAACATATGGTTTAGGTATGTTCATCGGCACCTGGTTTGCAGGTCAGACAGTTGATTTTTATACAATAGATGGGATTAAGAACTGGCCCCAGATCTGGATTGTTCCGGCATTTATTGCTGCAATTGTACTTGCCCTGTTTATCTTTCTATTCAAAGCGAGAAAACATAAGAATAATTTCAGATAGCGTTTTCGGCGGAACAAAAAACAGGAAGTAATTTCAGACTGCGGTTAACCAAGGATCAAAGGCCCAAGGATAATATTGATAGCGGCTAAGTAAGGATTAAAAGCACAAGAATAATTACAGACAGCAGTTATCGGAGAATCAAATGTAAAATAATAGTTTTTATTAGCTGCTAACCAAGGGTGCTAAAACAATTTATTACAATTTCTATTCTTTGGATAGTATAGTCTAATCCTTACTTTTTATCATAGATCTGGCGGTGGTTTAATTTGATTTAAATTTCCCTCTGAATTATTTCTCCATTAGCCTTATCTTTTAAGATGAGTTTCTTTGAACCGTTGGGCAGGATCTCCTCCTTGATTAAATAATATTTTTCATCAAATTCAACCATCTTTGGACCCTTCCTGATTTCGTCACTACCTCTCCATATGTCCAATTCAACAGGCTCCCATTTTTTTGATTTTGAAGATTTATAACATGCATCGATAATGGCATTGACAATATATCCGTCATAGAAATCTTCCATTGGACTGCGACCTTCATCAATCGCATCAAACATATCAGTGAACATGAAATCATATCCCAGGGCATTAACTTCATCACCTACCGGAAACAGCCACCCTGTAGCAGATTCAGCCTTTTCAGCTACATAATCTCCTTCACCAACTGCTGTAAATACTTCCAGGCCCGTTCTCAGAAAATGATTGAGGAACATGGTGCCTTCTACACCCATCACTTCATCCCTGAGGTCCATTCCTCCTCTGAAACACCAACTCACTTCAAATTGTCCGATTGCTCCGGAGGCATATTTCACGAGGGCTATAGCATGATCTTCAGCCTGAATCGGTTTTACCTGGGTATCGGCCCAGCACATGACTTCAAGGGGCTTGACCTCCTTGCCTATGAAATTCCGGGCTATTTCTATACAATGACATCCCAGGTCAATGATGGCTCCCCCACCTGAAAATTCCGGATTCCAGAACCAATCACTATGAGGCCCAGGGTGGGTTTCTCGTGAACGAACCCATAGGATATCCCCAAGTGCTCCGTTTTTTATTGACTCGAGGGACTTCAGGGTTTTTGGCGTATAGCATAGATCTTCAAGGTAACCGTGAAATACATTATGCTTTTCTACCAGCTCTAGCATTTCCTTTGATTCCTGGGCGTTTCTCCCAAGGGGTTTGGTAACCAAAACAGCTTTGCCAGCCTCAGCTGATCGCTTTACAGCTTCGAGATGGAGATGATTTGGAAGGGCTATCACTACGGTATCTATATCAGGATCGTTGATGGCCTCCTCCATATTGGTTGTCCATTTCGGGATATTCCAGCGTTCAGCAATTTTTTTAGCAGAATCTTCACTTCTTGAATAAATAACCTGTACACGATCTTGCCTCCTCTGTCCATGAAGGGTATGGGTATAAAAATCACCTATGAAACCTCCTCCAAGCATTGCTATTTTTTTGGTCTTCATATGAGCATTGATTTAGTGTAAAAAATCTGTTATTTCGGTAAAATATCAATTTTATTAAAAATAGGAAATTCGGTCAAAATATTGATCAAGAATATTCATTAAATTTTGCAACTAAGTAATATTGTTATGACATCTGGATTCATATACCCTTGCATTTGATATTTCACACTTTCACAATTTTGTGATATTCTGAATTTCATGAGTATAAAATTGTATAATAATATTACCATTAATTGATTAATTTAGATTTTATGTTCCAATAATCTCAGGTAAAAAGATAAAAACATCTCTTTTTTGATCGAGAAAATAAAAGATTCAAATACTATGAACAGGCGACAATTTATCTGGAAGACATCTTTAAGTTCAATAGTTCTGCCTTCATTTATGCTGGGTAAAAGGGCTGTTTCCGGTGAATCGGAAAATTCTTTTGTGCCCCAATGGAGAAATAAACAGTCAGATATGGCCTATCGTATGTTAGGCAGAACTGGGTATATGATATCAGAAGTGGTTTGTGGCGGAGATCCTGTTTCCCCTGAAACATATAAACAAGTCGAACTGGCCATAGAGATGGGATTGAATTATCTTGATACAGCACCGGCATATGGCAGAGGAAATTCAGAAAAAGGATACGGAGAGATCCTAAAATCTTCCTCGAAACGAGAAAAAGTATTTGTGAATACGAAGATCAGTGGATTTACTTCCATAAGAAACAGGATGTACAGGGAGATCTATGATGGCCTGCCATCCGGCAAACAGGAAAGTATCATCAAAAAAGCATGGCAGATGCGCAACGAAAGGGGAGTTGATAAACCAGGATACTTTTATATTTATTGGCCGGGGCAGGAAAGATCGATGGATCCATCTTATCTAAGCAACGCGATGATGAATGATTATGGACATAAAGTGGATGGGAGCAAGGAGTTTAAGGAGTTCATTTATAACTCCATTGAGGGGAGTTTACAAAGAACGAAAACAGACTACTTTGATCTGGCTATGTGTCCCCATGGAGCCAATTGTCCCGAAGAAGTAAAAATACCGGAAGTTTACGAAGCTTTCGATGAACTTAAGAGACAAGGAAAAGTAAGATATTTAGGCGTATCAAGTCATAATGATCCGGCAGGAGTTTTAAATGCAGCGGTCGATTCCGGAAAATATGATGTGGCAATGGTAGCATATAATTTCCTGAATGATGGATTTCTTGACGGTGCCATCCGTAAGGCATACGATGCTAAAGTAGGTGTAATTGGGATGAAAGTAGCCATGAGCGTTGCAACACAGCATGAACAATTAAAACCGCTGCCAGCCTGGCGGGAAGAGAAACTGAATAAAATAGTCCCGGGTGATCTGAAGGCTCCTTTGAAAGCCTATTTATGGGCTTTGCAGAATCCAAGAATATCTGCGGTCATTTCAAATTTATGGGATGATAATTACGTAAAGGAAAATTTATCCCTAGCCGGGAAAAAAGTGGAATTACAACGTGGATAGCTTTCATCAATATTTATGTCGTCAAAAAAGTTATCCTGTTTTCTTACCAGGGTATCCAGGCAGAAAATATTTATGTGATCTTTGGCCTATCTAGTAATGCCACCTGACAAATGCTTCCATGGCTTCATATTCTGCCATGCCCAGTAAATTATAGATCCTGGCCGTTTCCCGGTTCCGGTCTTGCGCTCTTTCCCAGAATTCTCTGGCATCCATTCCCGGGAATAAGGCACTGTCCTTTTGAGATTGATGCTTAAAAATCGCTTTTGTTTTCTTTTGCAACTCATCAGGGCTTAATGGAACACACATTTCAACTTTATCGATCTCCCATTCCTGCCATGCGCCCCGGTACAACCATAACCAGCAATCTTTCATCCAAGGTTCAGTATCCTTTAACTCTTCCAGTGCCAGGAATACAGATTCCAAACAAACCCTGTGCGTTCCGTGTGGATCTGACAGATCACCGGCTGCATATATTTGATGGGGTTTTACTTTTTTGATGAGTTCTTTTGTGATCTCAATATCCTCTCTTCCTACAGGATTCTTTTTAACTTTACCTGTTTCATAAAAAGGTAAATTTAGAAAATGGATCTGTTCATCCGGAATACCCACAAATTTACATCCTGCCCATGCCTCTGCCTGACGGATTAGTCCTTTAATATCTTTTACCTCATCAGAATCCACCTGTCCGGGCTCTTTATTTGCCAGGAAATCAGAAACTTTACCAAATAAATTCGAAGCCAGTTCCTTGTTCCCGCCAAAAGCTTGTGCATATTCATTTACGAAGTATGCAAACCGTAATGTATCGTCATCAAAAACAGCGATATTTCCTGATGTCTGATAAGCCACATGTACCTCATGTCCCTGATCGACTAGCCTTATAAATGTACCTCCCATAGATATTACGTCATCATCAGGATGAGGAGAAAACAAAATTATACGCTTAGGGAAGGGTTCGGCTCTCTCAGGTCGGTTGGAATCATCAGCATTTGGCTTCCCACCTGGCCAGCCGGTAATGGTACGCTGCAGATCATTGAAAACCTTTATATTGATTGAATAGGCATCCGGACCTTTTTCTGCAATGAGGTCACTCATGCCATTATCATTATAATCCCTGTCGGTTAACTTAAGAATGGGTTTGTTTACTTTCTGGCAAAGCCATACCACGCCTTTCCTGATCAACTGATCATCCCATTCACATGGGCCTACCAACCATGGGGTTTTTATTCGAATAAGATCTGCAGCAGCACCTTCATCAGCAATTATTTTCGTATTTCCATGCTTTTGCAGATAACTGGCAGGAACATGATCAGTGATTTCACCTTCAACGGCTTTCTGGATTATGGCTGACTTTCCTTCACCCCAGGCCAGTAAAAATATAGTTTTAGCACTGAAAATAGTCCCAATTCCCATGGTTATTGCCCTTTTAGGGACATTGTCTTCTCCAAAAAAGTCACTCGCCGCATCAACCCTGGTTACATGGTCAAGGGTGATCAACCTGGTGCGTGAATCAATGGGTGATCCTGGTTCATTAAAACCGATATGACCTGTCTTCCCGATACCCAGCAACTGTACATCAATACCTCCTGCATCAGCAATCTTCTGCTCATACCTATCACAGTATTCGTGGATCTCATCAACCGGGATGGAACCATCGGGAATGTTAATATTTTCTTTTGGTATATCTATATGATCGAAAAAATTTTCATTCATGAACCTCACATAGCTTTGAAGTTTGGTTTTCGGCATTGGATAATACTCATCAAGGTTGAAGGTAATTACATTCTTAAAACTCAAACCTTCTTCTTCATGGAGTCTAATAAGCTCTTCATAAATAAATACAGGAGTAGAACCAGTTGGCAGGCCTAATACACAGCTCCCTTTTTTTGAATTTATAATCTTGGCTATGGCCTTAGCCACTTCTTTAGAAGCCGAAATTGCATCCTCGAAAATCAGGGTGGGTATTTTTTCGTATCTTACTAGATGTTTGTCTAACGATTTGTATTGCTTTTTAAGAGATTTTTTAACCATGGGATTATATTGTTTAAAACGCAAAAATAAAAATTATAGGGGACAATAAAACAAAGAATAGACATTA
This sequence comes from Cyclobacteriaceae bacterium, assembly GCA_024644875.1. Taxonomy (GTDB): domain Bacteria; phylum Bacteroidota; class Bacteroidia; order Cytophagales; family Cyclobacteriaceae; genus JAGTVG01. The sequence goes on along the minus strand of JAHEGY010000002.1, from coordinate 15,385 downwards.
AAGAAAAATTAGAGAAAAGTTTCGCAAATCCAATAAACAAATCTCTAAACCTTATTGAAGATAACCCATCTTTCCTGACTCGTAGTCATTAAGTGCATCTATAACTTCATCTTTTGTATTAAGGACAAAAGGCCCGTAATGAAATACCGGCTCTTTCAATGGGTTTCCGGCCAAAATCAACAATTTTGATTTAAGCATTGAATGTATATTTATCTGAGTGTCATCCCGGTTGAAAACCGCTAGTTGTTTGTCTTTAATATCTTTATTGTCAACCCTGACATGACCGTTAAGAACATAGAATATAACATTTTCACTATCTTTAAATTCCAGGTCAAGATTTGAGAATTCATCCATGTATGCTGTGTATGCCGTAGTGTTGGTTAATGAATCTACCGGTCCTGTTATGTTTTTATAAATTCCAGCAACAATGTTCAATCTGGTTTTCTTATCATCTGATAAGTAAAAAGGTATATCTTCAGCATCATAACCATAATACCTGGGATCAGTCTTCTTAAATGCTTTTGGGAGGTTAATCCATAATTGAATGATCTCAAACTCACCACCTTTATTTTGAAATTCAGCAGAAGCTTTTTCAGAATGGACTATGCCCCTTCCTGCAGTTATCCATTGTACGCCTCCTGATTTTATTATGCTTTCATTGCCTAATGAATCGCGATGCTCAACTTCCCCGCTGAATACAAATGTTACGGGTTCAAATCCAGTATGAGGGTGTGCTTCAACATTCAATCCCTTTTGACCTGGATTATGGTGTTTCGGACCAGCGTGATGAAGCAATAAAAAAGGATCGACCTGTCTTAATTCTTTAACAGGTAATGGTTGTGAAATGCGGAATTGTCCCAACATAACATCTTCTGAAGTAACAATCTTCTCAATAGACCTCATAATATTTAATTGAATTATTTGTAAATATGCATACCATTATAATATAAATAATAATGATATTGTTTAAACTATTCCGTGTATTTTTGTGTCTCTATGTAAAGCAAAGTGCTAAGAAATGAAAGATATTAATATGGGAAAGAGCAGGATTTTACTTTATTTTATTTCAATGCTTCTAATATTGAACTTCTCAAATTGTTCATTAGAAACACCTGAGTCCGGTAAAAAACTATATGGAGAGGGCCCCCTTGTAACGCACTATATAGATGCAGATACCTTTAAAATATTACAGCATATTGGGGTAGGAAGTGTTTTGATCGAAACCGGTGACTCTCTTGAAATATTCATGAGAGCCCAGCAGAATTTAATTGATGAAATGGCCTTCGCTTTCGGTGATGATAAATTTGCCTGGGGGTTCAGGGAAGAAGTGGATATTGTTGAAGCAGATACAATATTGCTGACCATCAGAATGCCAAATGCAATTGAAGGCATCATTGTTAGTGGCCTTGGGAACATTACTATAGTTGGTGAGAAGCAGGAGTCAATTTATATCTTAGTAAGTGGGTTCGCAGAATTTGCGGCCTGGGACCTGGAGGTAGATGTATGCGAATTGGATATATCCGGAAGTGCCAAGTGCCGGTTTTTTGTAAACGAAGAGATCATAGGTTCAATAACTGGCGCCGCAGAAGTGTGGTATAAAGGGGATCCTGAAATCAACGTTCAATTGTATGGAGAAGGAAAGTTCTGGGATGCAAACTAACCAGTAAGCAAAAAATAGACACATCAATTCTTTACCATATACAACCTTTTCAAAAATATGATTAAATTCCGGCAAAATTAGCTTGTGTTTGCCAGGAAGTTTTTAGTCATAGTAAATCCAGCAGCTGGGAAAGGTAAATATCTTGATAGATTAGAACAGATCAAGTCTGAATTTATCCAGAGATCAGTTTCCTATGATCTGTATTTTACCACAGAAGACAGGAATGCGGATTTAATGGCCAATTCGATAATAAAAGATAAAGATTATACGGACTTGATGGTCGCCGGTGGGGATGGGACCCTAAATGAGGCCATAAACGGTGTTAGAAATAAACAGCTTACGGTTAGTGTTATATCTTTTGGGACTGGTAATGATACTATAAAACACATTCAGAGCAAATTTGATTTTAAATCACAAATTGAAACGGCATTTGATGGAAATATTAAAAAAATAGATGCTGGTGAATGTAATGGTCGGCTTTTTCTAAATGGAGTAGGAATTGGCTTTGATGGGAAAGTAGTGCAGAGAATGGCTGCCAAGGGGAAAAAATTCCAGGGATATTTTTCTTACCTTGCTGAAGTATTGCGAATTCTACTTACATACCGCGAGAGAGAAATCTCGGCTACCTTTAATAATCATACAATAAATGAGGAAATACTTTTAATGACCATAGCAAAAGGGACCACATTTGGAGGAGGATTTAAGATAAATCCGTATGCCGTTAATGATGATGCACTTCTTGATATATGTATTATTGGGCGAGTACCTAACTGGACCAGGCTCAACTATGTGTTAAAAATGAAAGATGGAGGACATAAAAAAATGAACGCCGTATCTTTTTATAAATCCAGTAAAGTAACCATTGAAGAAAACCCCGCTCTTGTAGCCCATATGGATGGTGAAAGTATTGGGAGCCCTCCGTTTCATATACAAATTCTTCCGACAGCTATCAGTTTCCGAATATAAATTCCCGGATAGTTCAGGGTGCTTTCATTTGTCTTTCACCGCCTGTTTTCTGTAGAGTTTATAGTAAAAATAAATGGCCACTATAATTACCATGATCGAAATAAACTGTGAATTGGTTAAGATATCCTGGATCACATATCCCCGTGATAAATCACCCCTGAACATTTCGAGGATCATTCGGCCTGCTGAATATAAAATCAAATAGAGCAGAAAGATCTGACCATTAAATTGCTTTCTGCGTGATACTATTAATAAGATAGCCATTATTCCATATATTAAGCTTACACTATAAAGCTGAGTTGGATGCAAAGGGGTATTTAAAGGATCAGCCTGGCACATGGGATCGGTAAATACTACAGATAGAAAACCATCATATGGAATACCATGACAACATCCTGCCATAAAACAACCGATTCTACCGGTACCATGAACTATGCATGTAGTAATGGCCATAATATCCAGCATAGGGAGGGTCTGGATCTTTCTTGCCTTGAAAAAAATTAACATTGTTGGAATTGCAAAAAGTAATGAACCAAAAAACACAAACCCGCTGCTGAAGTTCCTGAATAATTGGCCAGGATCGGAGAGAAAACCTTTAAAGTCTTCGAATATTACAAAAAATTTTCCGCCAATAATTGAAAATAAGAGTATAAATAATATTAATTCATTTGTAGTTTCATAAGGTACATTTAACTGTTTCCTGGCTTGCCAGGCTGTGTATGCAAATCCCAATAATGCGCCCAGCGCGATCATTGCACCATAGGTATAAACTGTAATGGTATCAGAAAAAAGAAACCTTAAAAATCCAGGTGTGTCAAATTCGAAGAGTACAGGATGCATTATATTAATAGTTTGTAATGATCAAATGGACTACCCCAAAATAGGGGAGGCCAAATATTAACGTTTTGTAAAAATATCACAGGATTTAAAGTAAAAGAAAAAAACCTTCCCAGACAAATTCGAGGGTGTATGAAGAGAGTTCTGAATCGAAGTCCAGGAAGGTTCTAAAAGATTGATTACGAATTCGCATGAAAGATGGCAAAAATTTCGGGTATGAGAAATACCCAATTTGGGGGATTTTGCTATTGAAGTAATATTATTATTCTTGTAAACAATATTTTCTATCTGAGTTCTGAGTATGATTAATCTAATTTTTGATCAAAAGGGGTGAAATGTCTGTAAAGATAATTTTTGTATTTCTTATACTATCCCTTTATCCGATTTTTGGGATTCCGCAATCACATTTTTTTAATCATTACAACCTTGATGATGGATTGACGAGTCTGGACATAAATTGTATAAGTCAGGATAAATATGGATATATGTGGCTGGGAACTAAAGAAGGCCTCATAAGATTCAATGGGGATGTGTTCGAGGAGATTGATTATTCTCATGATCCACTTGATGATGAGGTTTTTGATTTGATGATCGATAAAAATGGATTACTATGGCTTGCAGGTAAAAATGGTGTCAGCTCGTTTGACGGATTGAATTTCAAATATCATAGTATTTCTAATATTGATGGTCCTTATAACTGTTACGGTTTGCATGAAAATAATACAGGAGGTGTTTTTTTCTTTCACGGGGGAAAATCCCTTTACAATATCCAAAATGACAAAATTGTCAACCTTAGCGATTTACTCCAACCTGTAATTGGCTCTATTGTTGGTGTATCTGGCAGAAATTCAATTGAGTTAAAGGTACTAAATTCTTTTGGTCAACTATGGATCAGATCTGAAGAAGGATTTGAATTGATCTCACGGGATCTTGCAGAATTCGATAAAATATTAGCATCAAATGGAGATGTGTTTCTCGAAAAATCAGGGATTCTAACACAATTAAAAGGTGGAACCAGTGATATGACATTCACCGAAATTTGCAGCTTTGAACATGGGAATATCTCTGATATTCTGATCGATAATAAAGGCTGTAAGTGGATTTCTTATGATGAAGGAATAAAAATGATAAGTGATAGTAATTCTACATTTTTTAACATGTCAATTGGATTTGACGGAGGGGCAGTTATGCAGCTTTTTCAGGATCAGGAAGGAAGCATTTGGATAATTACTAGAGACAAAGGATTATATAGTTATCATGGCGATGCGTTGCGATATCTGGAATTTTCAAAAAATCAGAGATTTACACCCACCTCCTTTTTTATTGATAATAAAGATCAAATATATATCAGTTACTTTGGTAAAGGAATTGATATTTTTAATGGCAGTAAGGTAGATAAACTTGATGTTAAAAATGGGCTGGCGAGCAACTATATCAGATCGATATCTGTTCATGATGATTCATATTGGTTTGCCGGAGCACGTGGTGTTACTGTCCTGAAAGATGGTATATACAGAGCCTACACGGTAAACAACGGATTACCTCATAATTATTGCTTCCATACATATATTGACAATCAAGGGAGGACCTGGGTTGGAACTGAAGACGGGGTAGCTGTTTTTGAAAACGGCTCAATTTGGTCGCTATCACAAAAGGATGGGCTGCAAAGTAATAGGATCAAATATATAAAACAGCTTGATGATGGAGGGATGCTTTTATTATCCGACAATGGCATTGATAAGTTTATTGATGGGAAAATAATTTCTTTGATAAATCAGGGACTTAAAAATAAAGAGATCCTGAATACTGTTCTACCTGATCCTTCAGGCAATTTATGGATAGGAAGCGATATTAACGGATTGATTTTTTATGAACAGGGCTCAGGTAGCCTGAAATATATCAGTGAGTATACTGAACTCCCGTTTAACAGGGCAAGATCGCTGACATTTTATAATAATAATCATCTATGCATAGGTACAGAACGCGGGATATATATGATTGGGATTGACGGTTCAGGGAATATTCATACCATTACATCAGCAGGAATAGAGCGGGGATATCCGGATTTTGAAACAATTCAAAATGCAATACTGCTTGATAATAAACGGATATATTTTGGTACTTCGATAGGCGTGGTCATATTTAATCCGGATAAATTGATTAATACCAATGTTATTCCGGTAAATATATCATCATTAAAGATAGCGTTTAAGGATACTGATTGGAGGGAGAAAAAAGTAAATATGGATACCTGGTTAGGTATTCCTCTAAATCCAATTTTGAAATATGATCAAAATGATCTTCAGATAGATTTTAAAGGTGTATCCTTAAGTAGTAAAGATCTCCTCTGGTATCGCTACAAATTAGAGGATTATGATCAGGACTGGTCTGTTCCCATGACTAATGAATCTGTCCTTTATGCTAATCTCAATCCGGGAAAATACAAGTTTAATGTGGTCGCCTCCTACGATGGATTGAACTGGAGCAATTCCTATTCATCTATCAGTTTTATTATAACGCCTCCATTCTGGAGGACCTGGTGGTTTTATGTGTTGATCTTTGCTACAATTCTAATCGGATTCGTAATTGTAAACAACTATAGGATTAAGATAAGAATAAATCAACTCTTGCTTTTAGAAAAGTTAAATAAGGAAGAGTTTGAAAGAATCCAGAAAAAGGTAGCCATGGATTTTCATGATGAAATTGGGAATCACCTTACAAGCATATCAATGCTGGTACAACTTATAGGGAATAAAGATTGGGAGATCCCGGAAGAGTTAAAGGATTATCTGAAGAAAATTGATACGGAATCCAAGAATCTGTTCATGGGTACAAAAGATTTTATTTGGTCTATAGATCCGAAGAACAACAATCTAAGAGAGGTGTTTTATAAGATCAGGGATTATGGCGAGGAAGTATTTGATACAACAGATATAAAATTTCAGGTGAAAAACGGGATTACAAGTGATGCGAATGTAAAACTCCCACCTGGATTTACAAGGCAAATTGTGCTCATCTTTAAGGAGGCTATAAATAATACTATAAAACATGCAGGATGTAGAATCGTTTCGTTTTCTGTTTCAATATACCCTGAAATGTTTATTATTAAATTATCGGACGATGGAGTTGGTTTCAATACAGAAGAGATTGAATACTATAATGGCCTGAAAAAGATGAAAATACGGGGGGAGAAAATTAAAGGGGATCTCATTTTTAATTCCGGGCCGGAAAAGGGAACTGAGGTCATCCTGAAAGCTGATATGAATAAGAAAACAGCCATTTAAAGAAGATTTTTTATGGTTATCAAAAAACTATTTTATATAAGGCGAATTATTTTTTATATTGTTTAGGCCAAAAACTCAATGATACTATGGAATCAACTACCAGTAAAATCGTCATTGTTGAAGACAATGATGTTGTAAGAGACGGATTTTCGCTATTAATAAGCAGCATAAGTGAGCATGAAGTAATAGCTGCCTATGAATCCTGTGAGGAAGCAATTAAAAATCTTGAAAAGGATAATCCGGACCTTGTTCTCATGGACATTGAGTTACCCGGAATGAATGGCATAGAAGGGACAAGACTGATCAAGAAAGCCCGGCCGGAAATCGAAATACTTGTAATTACTGTTCATGATGATAGTGACCTTGTTTTTCAGGCCCTCGTAGCAGGTGCATCGGGTTATATTACTAAAAATGCCCCCCATAACAGGATCCTGGATGCCATCAACGAAGTTGGCAAGGGAGGAGCACCTATGAGCAGCAATATTGCAAGAATGGTAGTGGAGTCTTTCCAGCGAAATCAGAATTCACCATTAAGTCCCAGGGAAACTGAAGTCCTTGAGCTTCTGTCAGAAGGTAAAAGTTACTCCGTAATAGCAGACGAATTGTTTATCCATAAGGAAACCGTAAAATCTCACATTAAAAATATTTACTTTAAGCTACAGGTAAATTCCAAGGCTGCTGCAATTGAAGTTGCCAAAAAGAATAAACTTATCTAAGCATACATCCCTGAAAAGCCAGGCATACTGTAAATTGGGGGATACGTTAAATATACACTGATTTTCCGTGAAGGGCTTTTTTCTCTCAATAGCGTATTTAATCACTGTATTTATGGTATATCGATAGGTTATCCTGATCATAAAATCCCACTTATTAGGGGATACCCTCGCAAGTCAAATATCCCCAACTTTGATGTATGGGCAGCAGATAATTCTGTCAATTCACAAATTCGGGGTGCAATCTTTTGTATATAGCAGGATTTCGTACTCGCATGTTATGTGTGGGCTGGATTATACTGTTTTATGTTTTTTTATCTAAATAAATTCATTTATGAGAAACTTTTTACGAATCAGCATCACGTTAATTGCGTTATTGATCATGCAGGTGACGTATGCGCAAGAGTCCACAGTTACCGGAAAGGTGACTGCGTCGGAAGATGGTTCGCCAATTCCCGGAGTAAATGTCTTCGTTAAGGGAACAACGACTGGGACAGTTACCGATTTTGACGGTAACTACCGATTGGAGGTTCCGGCTGACGGGGGTGTTCTTGTATTCCGTTTTATTGGACTAACCACTGTAGAGGAAGATATCGGATCCAGGTCCGTTATTGATGTATCAATGGATTATGAATCCACGCAACTTTCTGAGGTTGTGGTAACCGCCGTTGGAATTGAACGGGAATCTCGAGCTTTAGGGTATTCGATCGAGCAGGTTGATAATGAAGATGTTGCACAGGTGTCCGAACCAGATGTGTTAAGAGCCCTACAGGGAAAAATACCTGGGGTAAACATTAGCGGGTCCGGAGGTGCACCGGGTAGTGCAACAAGAATTAACATCAGAGGTAACTCATCATTACTTGGAAGTAATCAACCTTTATTTGTAGTTGATGGAATACCTTATAATAATTCTGAATTCCGAACCTTTAACCAATTGGGGGATGGAACAGCATATAGTAGCCGGATTGCTGATATTGACCCAAATAACATATCCTCAATGACTGTTTTAAAAGGAGCAGCCGCTGCAGCGCTTTATGGTACACGGGCAGCGAACGGAGTCATATTGATAACAACCAAAACGGGTAGCGCAAAGGCCTCCAGAAAGAAACTCGAGATGACCTTCAGCTCTTCGTATGCTTTTGAACAGATATCTAATCTTCCGGATTTTCAGAATACTTATGGGACTGGAACCAATTTTAATTACCAGCAGGTCAATGGTTCATGGGGTGCTCCATTTAATGGAACAAGGAATTATGCCAATGTCGATTCAATAACGCACTGGTATTCCGGTAGACCAGGAATGTCGGATTATGATGGGGTGATGGTCCCATACCAGGCATATCCTGATAATGTTAAGGACTTGTTCCGGACCGGACAGATGTATGATAATTCATTGAATATTACAGCCGGGAATGAGCGTTCGGTTCTTTCGGTTACGGCAACATACACGAAGAACAACGGATATGTGCCAAACACAAGTTTTGACAGATTTATATTGAGTGCAGGGGGTAATACCGAACTTGAAAATGGATTTATTATTGGTGCGAATCTTTCTTATACAAACAGTGTTCAGAAAGCCATACAAAGTGGAGTTGGATCTCTTGGTGCTAATAACCAGTCAGCTTTTGCACGAGCATTGTTTCTTGGTAGAAACTGGGATGTTCAAGGACAACCCTTTCAAAATCCAGTAGATAATGGAAGTGAATTTATGGTAGCAAGAGGGCAGGCTGATAACCCATATTGGTCCTACGAAAATGCCGGAGGTGAAACAAATGTTTCCAGAATTGTATCCCAGATCAGTCTTGGTTATGATATCACAGACTGGTTTAATTTATCATATAAACTGGGAATAAATACATACAGTCAGTTTAACAAGGATTTTATCCGTCCCGGTTCAACTGGTGCACAGGGCATTGGCAGGGTAACCACAGATGATATTCTATATACTGAATTAGAATCCAATTTGATTGCTACTTTCACCAAGGACATCAACGAAGATTTTTCATTCCGTGGTATTTTGGGACAGAATATTAATCAAAGAACTTTAGACAGACAAGCTGTTCAGGGAACACAATATGTGGTATTTGATATAGATCAATTGGATAACACAAATAACGTAATTCCTTATGGCAGCCAACTTCCGGCTAATGAACCAGTCGGACATCAGCAGAGAAGATTAATGGGATTGTTCTTCGATCTGAATTTTGGCTTTAAGAACTGGGCTTTTCTAACATTAACAGGTAGAAACGATTGGAGTTCCACACTACCGAAGGGGGCTAACAGCTTCTTTTATCCAGCCATAACCGGATCAGTAGTATTGACTGATGCCTTGGGGATGAATTCTAGCGCTTTGCCTTTCCTTAAACTTAGAGCTGGATGGTCACAGGTAGGTAATGATACAGATCCTTATCAACTTCAGCCTGTATACTTTATTAATACGGTGTTGGTAACGAATCCAAGCCCGACGGCTCAATTGCCATTTACCCCTTCAGGAGGACAAACAGTACCAGGGGCGACTTTGGAAAATACGGAAAGAGATCCACTGTTAAAGCCCGAACGAACATCTGAATTTGAGGCAGGATTGGAGTCACAATTGGTAAATGGCCGAATAAAACTTGATGTTACCTATTATAAAAGGCGGTCTTTCGACCAGATTGCCAATTTGACCCTTCCGGATGAATCTGGTTTTACCAGCTATTTTACAAATTTTGGTGTAATAACAAATGAAGGTGTTGAAATAGGTTTGGGATTGACACCTGTCAGGTCTGGAGGCGGATTTGTTTGGGATATTTATGGCACATTTACACATAACAAGAATGTTGTTGAAGAACTTACGGAAGGTGTTGAAGAAATCACGCTGTTACAGCAATTCTTTGCCGGTTCTGTTTCTGGTGTTCTGAGACCTGGTGAAGAATATGGATTGTTGAAAGGAACTGTAAATGACAGGGATCAGGATGGCAACCTCCTGATAGATCCCGCTAATGGACAAATGATACTGGCCCTTGAGGAGGAGATTGTTGGAAACCCAAATCCAGATTTCATTGCAGGATTGATAAATACCTTTTCCTATAAAGGATTTACATTGAATGCTGTTTTTGACTGGCGGCAGGGAGGCGATTTATTTTCCAATACTATACAATCTATGTTGGGAAGAGGAGTGCTGGCAGCAACAGAGGATCGTGAAATAAACAAAATTATTCCAGGCGTTTATGGAGATCCAAATACACATGAACCAATCAGAAATGAAAACGGTGTGAAAATCCCAAATCAAACTATGGTAGAAGTAAACACTTTATGGTTTGGGAATACTTTTGCAATAAATAGTGCTGATGAATGGGTTGTATATGATGCAACAGTTTTCAGACTGAGAGAATTAAGTTTAGCATATGAGTTCCCAAATTCATTGTTGGATAAAACTCCTTTTGGGTCATTAAGTTTGTCTGTGGTAGGAAGAAATCTGTGGTTTTCTGCACCCAATTTCCCCAAATCAACAAATTTTGATCCGGAAATCAACCAGTTTGGTTCCACAAATACTCAAGGTATTGAATATGGAGCGACCCCTTCGGTGCGCAGATTCGCATTTAATCTTAGAGTATCCTTCTAATTTAAAATTGAAAACGATGAAAAGAATAAGAATATTTTTAACAACCATTTTCGTTGGTATAGCAATCGTTTTTACCGGCTGTTCGGAATGGCTGGATATAAACGAAGATCCAAATAATCCAACAGATGTTCCATTGAACCAATTGATGGTATCCGCACAGGTGAATGTAGCTGGATCAGTGGGACTATCTACAGGAGGACTTGGAAATTATACATCATTATATACTCATCATCTCGTTCAACGTGGTACAAGCCAGAATGATTATGCGTTTAACGGAAATGATTTTGGTGTCACGACACCATGGCGATTAATTTATCCATGGGCATTAACTGACATCAAGAAAATGATTGATAAAGGCATCGAAAGCGAATCCTGGCATTATGTAGGTATAGGACAAATTTTAAAAGCATACCTTTATAGTGTCCTTGTAGACATATATGGAGAGGTGCCTTTTTATGATGCCAATAAAGGTTCAGAGACACCCTATCCAGCCTACGATGACGATGAGGCCGTTTACCAGGAGGTCTTTAATCTACTTGATGAGGGTATAGCAAACCTTGCGAAATCTTCCGCCCTTTCTCCATTGAATGATGATATTTTCTATGGTGGCGGAACAACGGCATTATCTAAATGGCGAAAACTAGCCAATACTCTGAAATTGAAGCTCTATAATCAAACAAGGTTGGTTTGGGATAATACTTCTGAGGTGAATGCGTTACTGTCAGGTAATGACCTTCTCATCAATGAAGGTGAGGATTTTGAATTCCAGTATGGGGGAAATATTGCACCGGATAATAGAAATCCGGCTTATACGCAGGAGTATACACCTGGAGGAGCATTCAATAATATCAGTCCGTATTTTTACGAGATAATGAGAGGTATCAACACCTTCTTCCCGGAAAATATTTATCAGGGGATATCTGATCCCAGAATACCATACTATTTTTATAATCAATTGGCTCCTGGTGAACCGGCAGAAAACCCGACTGCCTATAGAAATGGAGATTTTGTATCAATATATATGTTCTCATTCAATATAGATCCTAATGAGGGTTTTGATCAATCTTCATCTCAGACGATAGTGGGTCTTTATCCATGTGGGGGAAGATATGATTCTGGAACTGGTGGAGCTGTCAATTTCAATGGTGCAGGGGATACCCCACAACGAATTTTAACGTATTTTCAAAGAAAATATATTGAAGCAGAATTGGCGCTTACAGGTGTGTCAAATGGTGATGCCAGGGATGCTTTTGAAGAGGCCATGCAGGCATCTTATGATAAGGTAAATGAAGTTGCTGGTGATGCCGGTGTGCCGACAATACCTCAATCCGACATTGATACATATATTAATTCGGTATTAACGCTTTATGATGCTGAAGATAATGAGGGAAAATTAGAACATATCTTAACACAAAAGTGGATAGCCAGTTTCGGATATTCCATTGATATTTACAATGATTATCGTAGGACCGGATATCCCGTTTTGCATGATGGAAATACGGATAACCTGAATGTTACCGTAAGAACCAGGGAATATGCATTATCTTTTCCTTGGGTAAGCACCATGCTTGAGGTTAATCCTAATGCTCCTTCACAGAAGGAAACAGCAACATACAGGGTTTTTTGGGATGTTAATTAAAAATATAAGAAAAATGAAAAAATTTATATATCCACTTTTATTGGCAATCGGTTTTCTATCTGTTACATCCTGTGAAGATCCGGATGCTATCAGATTGCCGGAGTTTGTTGACGCCGCAAATATGAGAATACAGTTGGATCCGGAGTTTACCTCTTTAAAGGCTGATGACCTTGACAATGCAAAAATTGTATTTTCTCTGTTCTCTGAAAATACAAATATTGAGGAAATGGAACTGAGTGTAACATACTATAACTTTCAGCAAGACTCAAATTATTCGAGAAGACCGATTCGAGTATACAGGCAAGCAGATTTCAATGCAACAAATGGTGCCATCCGCGATGTTACTTTTACTTCAGATGAACTCGCAGAACTTTTCGGTATTACTGTAGGAGATATGGGTGGTGGTGACCGCTTTGATTTCTTCAATGTGACGAGTCTGACGAATGGTATGATTTACCCTGATACCGTGAGGTTACCAGGTGGGGACGTGGTTAATGTAACACCAAATATAATAAACAGTGCATTGACGACAAGTTTTTCTGTTGGTTGGACATCCTATGTGGCTTGTCCCATTGATCCGACTATTTACACCGGTGAGTATTATCTTGAGCAAACGGATGGTCCGGATGATCCTTTCTTTGGGGAACCAGTAAGATTTGCTCCCATGGTTGTAAATATTACGGCCTTAAGCCCAATTGAAAGGACCTTCGACTGTACATATCTCACATTTGAAGATATAGAATTTCGGTTTCTATTAATATGTGATAATGTATTAATCAATTTCATGAGTGCATTGTCATGCTCTACAGGTCTTCGCTGGGCAAACCAGTCTCCTCCCGGAGCCTATGATCCGAATGATGATTCGGAGCTGGTTATTTTGGCTTTAGAAAATATGGATGCCGATTGTGGTATACCACAAGCGGAACCAATAACCCTGACACTTACCAAAGTCCAATAGGTTTTAACAATAATTAATAAGAAATGAAAAAGAAAAATAATATCCTAATTGTATTTGGAATCTTGCTTTTTTTGGCATCCTGCGTTGATGATTATCAGGATGCTAATCCTCCAAGATTGTTAGATGCACCCGCGGTGTCTTCCGTATCAGCAGCTGATGAGCTTATCCTGGATGGACAAAGCACGCAAATTACTATTGTGGTTGTGGACTGTCCCGCAGGGATTGACTCAGTCAGTTATTTGATCGAAGATGAAAATGGTGATCCACTTGGATCGGTTACCATCGATAACCTGGATGAAATGAGAGGAAAAACTAAAGGAGATATACTGGCAACCTATAATTCAGTTGCAAAAACTGCTGCTGAAGTTAACCTGACTTTTACAGTCTTTGATCTTCAAGAACGTGAGGGAGAGGAAATTAGAAAATCTTCAGTTCCTCAGAGTTTAGATATTTCAATTGTCTGTGCATCCGATCTTGCAGGCACTTACAATGCTGTTTCTGGCGGTACTTCCACCGACGGTGGTGCTGCAGTTAATCCTGCCGTGGATGTAGAGTCTGTGATTACATTGACCGCTACTGAAACTCCTGGTGAATATATCATTGATAAATCAACTGGAAAGGTCTTTGATGCCTGGTATCTGGGTGTATACTATGGTGATCCAACCGATGTAACTGGTGTATTAAAAGATGCATGTGGAAGTATTACGCTAGACTCCTATGAAAGCCCGTTTGGAGATGGTATTATTGATTCCAGTGGATCAATTGATGCCAATGGGGTAATTACCTTTACAGCCATGAATGAATATGGTGATGAATGGACTGTGGTTATGACACCACAATAAAACGTATTAAATGAATGTAAAGCAGTCTCTCCTGTGGAGAGACTGCTTTTTTCTTATATATTCTGCTATGAAAGCTATCCCAATTCTGGCATTTTGCCTGGTATTAAATCCGGTAATGGGACAAGGAATAAGTGCAATTGTTGATCATTCCACCAACCCCGGAGAAGTACTCATGGAATTTGATACGCGTTCACCTGAGATAAAAGGCAGCTATTATTTGTTCAATGATTGGCAAAAAGGTGATTTTATGCTCAAATCGGGAGCATCCATCAATGATCAATGGTTAAACTATGATGTTGAATACGATTTGATAGAGGTAAAACTGGATAAAGAAGTGAAGATTGTCCCCTTGTCAATGCTAAAGGAATTCCATACAGCAGATAGCGAACATGAAAATCAGTTTTTCAGGCCATGTGATAATTACTTTCATGATCAAAAAGTTCCTATGGTAGGTATATGTGAAGTATTGGATTCGAATTATTACGGACTGATATCGAAGTTTGATACAGATATAAAAGAATCTACCTATATTCCAGCACTCGACATGGGTAAAAAGGATGACGAATTAGTCGTTATCGAAAAGTTCTATTTGACTAAGGGGAATCGGGCCATCGAAATACCTAAAAAAAAGCAAAATTTTATTCAATTGTATCCCCACAGGACTGATCTGATTTCTTTTTTGAAAGAACAAAAGCTAAACCATAAAAATCAGGATGATCTATTAATAATTCTTGATTTTTTAAATGAAGAACAGCATCTTCAATAGATTTTGATTGTAAGATTACCCTAACCTGTCGTGAAAATTTAGCCAACCCGAAGGGAGAAAGATTTATCTTTATAGTGACAAAAAAATACGTCAATTAGCAGGAAATATAAATAAAA
>JAHEGY010000217.1 GCA_024644875.1 Cyclobacteriaceae bacterium | reverse complement strand
TTTTTATAGCCGGCTTCCCTGAGCATTTGATTGGTAAGTTCTATAGCTTCCGGATCGATATCACAAATAGCTTTCACTTCCACATCATCCCGTTCAAGACATAGCTTAAGATGCCAGCGGCCTCTGCCACCCAGGCCTATGTAGGCCATACGTGCTTTTCGATCATCATTCCCGAACAACATATTCGGGCTGAAAATGGTAGCTCCGGCAGCAATAGCAGCAGAGCTTTTGATCATATTTCTTCTGTTCTGGTCCATGTTAATTATTGATTTTTTTAAAAAGTATATCCTATATATCTAAAAACAGGTGTCTCAACTATGAACTTAAGGAACTCAAAAAATATTTACAACAATACTTGGCTAAATGATTATAAAATTTATGCTGTTGACACTCAATTGTTATATTATTTCCGATAAAGGTATAACTACCAACAGAATATTAATTTATTTTAAATACAGATACTCCTGCTGTGTGATTTGTTATAAAACAGAGAATGGCAATTATGAAAAGTAGTATGTAGCGCACGCTTTCTGTTTCTTTTTAAAACTTAAAATTAAATCCGCTGATTTCTGGTACAATGGGATCATTAGAAGCTGTAACCGGTCCACCCATTTCTTCAGGGCCAGGTCCCACAAATTCGGTAGATTTTGGTTCCAAACTCAAATATCCGGCAGGATCGATTTCCAGGAAAGTGAACAAAGGATCTTTATAAGGAATAGTATATTTGATCCACGGATATTTTTTGTCTATTTCCTTACTGTAACGCACATATTGATAGTCACCGCCGACCCATCTGTAGGAAGCACTGTTAATTTGAATGTAGTATATATCATTAATCCTGGTTATATAATCGGTATGGTGATGACCGCTGAAACACGCTATAACTTTACCTTCTTTCGCGTTTTTATTAGCCACCTCAAGAATTTTCCTGATTTCAATGAAGTTAGCCACACCCCCTTCTTCGTTTTCAATGGTCTGATGTGAAAAAACAAATGTATCCAGATCAGTTTGTTCCAGATCCCTCCGGAGCCATTCTTGTTGCTCCTTATCAATATATCTGTTGTATCCCTCCCATGGCTCCGGATTCGGATCATTCCCATCCAATATCACAAAATGAAGGCTTTTATGATCGAATGAATAATATTTCTCCTTCATACCCCAGAATTCCATAGTTTCCTCCCGGGAAAAACCTCCATCCATGTCATGATTTCCAAGAATGTGGTGTGATGGTCCATTAAAGCCGGCAAAATTTTGTAGGAGATCTTTATTCTCAGGCCTGGGAACACAGAAATCACCCATTTGTATGATAAAATCAGCCTCTGAAGAATTAGCTTGTTTTATGAAGCTCGATAATCTTTCCATACTATCGTGCATGATATCATGATGAAGATCAGCGATAAGCCCAATCCTTAGTTCATTATTTGTATTGATATCCTGCCCGCAAGAAATATTCCGGGGTAAAATAATGGCACCCCCAAGATAAATTGATTTATGAATGAACTTCCGCCGTTTCATATTTTTCACATTTATAGATGCTTATTTAAATGCCTGGTTAATGTAATGATAAATAATCAAATGCAGAAAATGATACCTCAAATCCTCTTGATTGAGGAGATCACAATTATTGTACATATCAAATGAATAACCACTCTAATCTTTTAACGCTTGTTTAGCCCGTATCTGTAATTGCCAATGGCCTCTGTTGTCAGCAATGCCCGGTCATACATTCTAAGGGACTTGATCTTTCCCTTCAGTGAAGTGCCTATGCGTAAAATTTCCATTCCGTAAACCCCTCTATAATCCGGATTAAACCTGCCCCATCCAAACTGGCGGTAATCACCTCCATCACAGAGTATTCCATCAACAATAAAAGTGATTATTTTCGGACCTCCATCAACAATTACAGTGAGGTGATGCAATTTTTTCTTCCCAATTAATCCGGGATCACAATCCCAGCGACTTTCATTACGCCCATCATTCAACACAATTTCAACTGTGCCTTTTTCCGTTGTTTGCAAGGCGATCCCCTGACCATTTGCCATACGGTTATCGATCAATACCTGGCCTGATTTATCTGATTTCAATTCAAACCAGATATCTATTGTGAAACCATGTCGCATATCCTTAGAACCATGATCAGCACTTTTATAGTTTCTTTCAACAAAGGGGCTGAAGTCCGGTATTTTTATTTCTGTCAGCATTCTACCCGAATTATCCGGGAGGGAAAGCGTCAATCCTGGTTCTGCCGACTCTTCTAAATCAAATTGGTACCATAATTTTTCAAGCATACCAGGATCAATCTCATGCAGGCGCGCAACATCTTTCTGTGTTTCGGTCATATAATACTTTCCATTCTCTTCAATCAAATCAGGGTAGCTTATTCGAATAAACGGATCATCGTCGTATAATAAGATCTCAGGCTGAGTCCATTTGATGATCTTACCATTCGGACCATCAACTTCAATTCCTCCCGATAACCAAACAGGATTTCGGTCATTATAGGCCATGTTGACATCCGGAAATTCACGAATAAAGCGTCCTCCGTGATTATGGAACCAATATAAGTACTTTCCATTTTTGCATTTCCAGGCGAAGTTTGCCGCGCGGGGATGTTTTATCAGGTTACCATTCGTGAATGTTTTATATTGTGGCTCCGACCAGGTACGCCCTCCATCCCTACTGTAGGTATCAACCGGATGCCCGTCTATGGTACGATAAACGCAATATAAGGATCCATCGCTCAAAACAACATAGCTTTGTTCAGCGGCTATAGGTCCTCCGACCCCCTTAGGTGTACGCAGTCCTATATCACCTTCCGGAAGCGTCTCCCAGTTGATATTCTCCGGATCATTTTCAGTTAAAATATTATCGCTACTTAGAAGAACTCCCTCATTACTAGTAAAAAATCCTTTCCCAAATCCGCCTACCTTATGCAGTGGTATATAGCCTTTCCCATCCAGGATAAAAGCTTTCCCCACATTCCAGAAAAACCTTATCTTCCCATTATAAACATTATTTCGATCTATTTCGAATTCCCTGACGGGGACAGAGTACCTCTTTACGGACCACGACTTCCCGTGGTCGTCACTATACTTAAAGACGAAATATCCCTGGCTGTCCACACGTTTGATCAAATCTCCATCAACGGTTTTAATTTCACGGATATTATCTGTATTGTGATTATAAAAAATATATATACGTCCTGATGGCACCTTCAACATAACCGCATAGGAAGCTTCCGGACCCGATGGAGGTTCTACCTGCACCTGGTCCTCCCAGGTTTTTCCCTTGTCTTTGCTTCGTTGTGTGATAACGATCTGACCGGGTTGCCCTTCATGCCCTGCACCTGTAGTCAGACAGCATAGCCAGGCATCATCATCAGTTTTAACGATATAAGGTTGATCGCTATAACTTAAATCCGGTATTATGGAACCCGTTTTAATATTTCGTTGATCAGGAATGTCCGTCTGGGCAAGGCAAACCTGAGCCAGAGCAAAAAGGATAATCAACAATGAGGGTATATGTTGCTTTTTAATATTCATCATAAACCCGAACATAATCCACTATAAAATAATCGGGTAATCTGGCATTTTTTAACTCCTGTGCGGGTGAACCTTCTCGATATCCTTTACATTCTGCAGAGACCAGGATAAACTGTTCACGGTGTGAGACCGGTCCGGAGATCCTCCAGGTTTCCTTTCCGTCCACATAAAAAACGTACCCCATTGGGCTCCAATCAAGACCAAACGTATGGAATCCATCATTACTTGGTTGGACTTTTACCGGTCCTGAGCCAGCGCCCTGATGATTTTTACCATATCCATTCCAGTGAATATTATGGCTGACAATTCCATCCCTCGAAAAATTTTCCATGATATCAATTTCCACCCCGGCATCCAGAGGATCTAATGAAGCGCCTATGGTTGGAGATTGCATCCAGAATGCTACCCACCAACCTTCCTCTGCAGGCAGTTTACATCTGATCTCATAATATCCATATCTATGAACGAATTTCGGCTTTTCCAGTTTAGCGATGGGCCAAGTCAACGTTGTCTTTC
>JAHEGY010000216.1 GCA_024644875.1 Cyclobacteriaceae bacterium | reverse complement strand
CGGCCGTTGGTAATTATTACCGACATAATTTTGAAACGGCCTATGCGCCATGGTCCTTTGGATACGAGGATATCTTGAAAAATATCAAGGAGATTGAAGTACAAACTGCTGAAGGTGGATTTCAGGAAGGTGAAATTCCAAATACAGTTGCCGCAGCCAGGATCATAAAGGTCTGGCAATTTCAGCGGCTGACTGATTTTTACGGAAATATTCCTTTTACGGAAGCAAATACGGGTCTTGAAGGTAATTTCTTCCCGGCGTATGAAAATCAGGAAGATATCTATCCTGCATTATTAGCAGAACTAGCTGATGCAGTAGGTGATATTAGCCCAGGTAATCCTGATCAAGGATTCGCTGATGCGGATATGATTTTCCAGGGAGATATTACCAAATGGAAAAGATTCGGTAATACACTGATGTTGCGTATGGCCATGCGTGTATCGAACGTTGCGCCAAGTCTGGCTGATCAGTATGTTACACAAGCCATGCAAAATGAAGGTCCCATGCAATCCAATGATGATAATGTATGGATCATGATGGCAGACGGACCAAGCGAATGGACAAACCAGAATGGTATATCCAGGGCTTTTTTCCCGGGTGATGGCGGCAACCAGTCTACTTTGGGTGAGCCATTGATCAACTTCCTGAAAGGGGCTAATCCGGATGATGTGTCTGATGATGATCCGAGACTGATGATCTATACAGCCGGTAAATTCGATTGGACACCAGCTGGTGTAACCATTATTGATGATGATCCATTGAATCAGAAAGGTGCTACTCCGGGATATTATGAGGATGAACTGGAAGTTATATTCGGGTATCAGTTTGATTGGAACCTGGAATTCTCCAGGGTCAATTACCTCTTGTTGGATGACAGTGATCCTTACAGGATCATGACCCATTCTGAAGCTGCATTTTTAATGGCGGAAGCGCTTGAAAGAGGCATAGGATCAGGAATTCCAGGTACAGCAGAAGAGCATTATAACGCAGGTGTACGCTCTGCCATGCAGATGTGGACTCCGTATGATGCCTCTTTTGAAGTATCTGATGCTGAAGTTGATGCATATCTGGCTACCTATCCTTATGGAGGGGGTGGCGTAACAGGTAGTGAATCTAACCTCGAGCAGATCGGCTGGCAATTCTGGGCAGCCCAGTATTTATACTGGTATGAAGCATGGACCAACTGGATCAGGACAGCGACTCCACCACTGGTACAGTATACATCTGATCAGGGTAACGTTGCAAATGGTAGAATACCAAGAAGATTACAGTATCCTGATTCTGAAATTGCAATCAATCCAAACTTTAATCAGGCTAGTGAAAACAATTACACAAGCAAAGTTTGGTGGGATGTAAATCCTGATAATTAACCTACTAAGTAAATAGTGAAAAAGGTCCTTGAAAATTTTCAAGGACCTTTTTTTTATTCCAATACCATTTTCATAACGTCACTAAAAAAGTGTCTGTTAGAACAAGACCACTAACATGTTAATCGCCAGGAACTGACCTACAAAGAATCGAAATTACCTGATTGATCAAGGCCCTGAAAGATGAATGAGAGGTAATGTTTAGGCTTCCCGACTACTACGAACTTAAAAGAGCTTATTTATTGTAATCTATGCTAAGATTCCATGAAGTTTCCTGAGAAAACTGTAGTTCCAATGTCTCACCCATATAAGAGAGTGAAAAAACCAACGGAAATTTAGCAACCAGTACCTTCGTTTTATTCCCTACAGGAAACTGTGTTTGGACACTTCCAGCATTCACAGTTAATCCAAATCTTGCACTTTGTTGGACTCGTCCTTTATGAAGTATTTCAATAAATATTGCATTGCCATCATTGGCTGGATTTTCGGTTTCACTTATTCTAATGGATAGGATTTCAGGAGATCTGTTTAAAATTTCGTATGGATGCTGACTTTCACCTATATATTTGTCATTTGCCCAGTAACCTTTTTGTTCCTTTTTCTGTCCTTCTGCTAAAACTATGGTTATATCTCCCGGACCCTCTTTCAATCCCTTTTTAAATTCTCCGACATATACATCTCCATTTGACCAGGTATACGTACCGGTTCCATGAGGTAATCCCTTTTTAAACTCTCCAATATACGTGTCAACTCCTTTTGCAGTACCTTGCCCATCAGCTAATCCTTTTTTACATCCCCCCTCATAAGAACCGGCAATTGCTTCAAGTTGTACCTTGCAATTATCCTGCGTATATCCATGAATGGCAAACAGAATAGAAAAAGTAAAAATCAAGATCTGATTTTTATGTGTATTTAGTTTCATGATAAAAAAATTTCGTTCTTAAAAAATTTAGTCTATATCTAACTATAAAATTAATATAAAAAATTATCTTTTCATTTTATAGTTTTAAAATTATACAATAGAAGAACGGTTATCCCATACTGTCGAACTGATCTTCATGCGAGCCTACAGAGGTAAAAAGCTCTTTTACAAGACCATATATCAATTTTCAGGTTTCTTAAGTGAGTTCTTCATACATCCGTTGCTAATGATTGCATTATGATAAACATAAACGCCAAATGGCTTATATCATTCCCTTTTAATGTATATATTACCCAGATCTTATCAGTTTGATCCGATTTTATATACTTGCATGGACAATGAGTCTTGATACAAGGAATATGTGGTATTTTAACTGAATCACATTTCTGTATCCGGATTGATCTATACTAAAACGGTTGTTGATTTTTCAGATCTGTATTTCAGGATAAAAAGCAAATTCCCACTTCCTTTCCACAGTTAAAAATCTTCAAAGCCCCTAATCTATATTTAGAACCCTCTTTTGCCAAGATTAATTGCCCTGATTAGTAAAGTGATCCATTTATCTATAGCTCATTGTTCATTCCCCTGAAAGTACCACTGATCTCTTTTTCCGTTCCAGGCATTGTTCTGGAGACCATTGGTTCGTAACCTCCTTCTTTATATGCTTTATCAGTACAGAGATATCCACTATTCCCATTGCAGTGTGTGTATATGAATGTATTCTTATATGGCGATTCTTCTTTAATCTGTAATCCTATTTCATTCATAAGCTCTCCGGAGATCCCTGCAATTACAATATTTCCTATTTTTAATGAACTCACCCGTATATCAACCTCAGGACCGGGATCAAGGGAAACATTTGGCATCCTTGAAGTGCTGGTTTTCTTTCCTTCAGCCTTAATCAACTGGTTACTTACTGACAGATCTTTCATAGGATAGGTTTCTGCATCAGCACAAATCCGGATTACCTCCGTGGCCAAAGTCTGACCAATTGCATTTATATCGTCAAAACTTTCGTTTGGCCCGTAAATTGGATTGATGTCCCCGGAAGCTCCAGCGCTGATTAATACGACAGCATCCGGATAGGCCTTTTCAACTTCCCTTGCTGCCGCACCCGGCCAATCTCCTGTGATCATATAATTTTCCTGTCCTCCGGTTGTAGCATGGCAGGGCCAGTTCACCAGCAATCCAATTGTTCTTCCATTCATGGCATCAAGACGGATCACGCCTACTTCATTATCACAAACACCTTCTGGATTTCTTCCAAGCCATATACCCCCCTCAGCATGTCTTGCCCTGCGGTTTACATTCATTTTACAGGTTCCTTTTGCTACGCCTATTTTAACCGGCTGGAGTTTTTCATCCGACTCTTTAACGATCCGGACCATCTTTTCCTTCAGTAACTGAACGTATTCTTTTTCGTTATCTGTGGCTTCCCCCCCATAAGCTCTTGTAGTGGGACCCCCATGGTTATGAGCCGCAGTAATCAGTATGTTTTCTGATGAAATACCGGTTTCCTTTTCGATCAGGTCTTTTGTTTCATCTACATACTCATGAGAAAACCCAATTACATCCGCTGTAATAATGCAGGTTTTTATCTGACCGTTATCAAATACAACTGCACTTGCAAAGATATCATCATGAACACCTTTGAAAGGTTCTGATCGTGCAGCATAGCCGCTCATTCTTACAGGTTCATCAGGTGTTATATTTATCTTTGCAGTACCTGCTTTAATAACATCAACATCATCGTTAACCCGAAATCCCGTTAAGAGAAATGAAA